>JAKSBK010000359.1 GCA_022361155.1 Pseudomonadota bacterium | reverse complement strand
GCCGCCGGATAGCGCCCGTTGGCGCGGGCGGCGGGCGCCAGAGCAAGCCAGGCGAGCGCAAGGCCAAGCGCCAGCCCCGCGACAGGACACAGCGGCTGGCAGCGGATTCGTGCATCCAAGACCTGCCCTCCTTCGAAGCCGGTGCGGGAGGCCGCGCCGGCATTGGCTCCGGCATCAGGTCCGGCATTCGCGGTGCCGGCCGTGCAGGCTGCAAGCCCTACAGGGTGCACCACCGGATGCAGTGCAGGGCGGATTTGAATCTCGTGCACTTCGTCTCGAGCATCCGGCAATACTGGGGATGGCAGGCCGGCGGCGCTGACATGGGCCCAGCGTTGTTGCAGAACGGGCGTCCCGGGCTCCAGCCGTTCTCTATACAGAGAAACCCGCGCGGGCAGGGGCCTGTGGGTGACACGAAGCCTGCCACACCGCCCTGGCCCGGGGAGCCCGCCCAGGGTCCGCCCCCGCCAAAGCCGCTAAAGCCGCCCGTGGCCTGGCCGCTGAAGCCCCCAAGGCCGGCGAACCCGCCAAACCCGCCAAACCCGCCGAAACCACCCGCACCGATGAGACCTCCGTGTCCACCCATCCCTCCATGACCCATGCCGCCTCCGGTCCCGAAAGTGCCACCCTGGCCGATGGCGCCGCCCGGGGCAAAGGTGCCTCCCCGGGTACCTGCGCCGCCCCAGCCACCTGCACCGCCCCAACCACCTGCGCCGCCCTGCCCACCTGCACCGCCCTGCCCACCTGCACCGCCCTGCCCACCTGAACCGCCCTGGCCGCCAAGACCAGCCTTCCCAGCGAGACCCCCCTGGCCAGCCACGCCCGCCAGCCCGCCCAGACCGCCAACACCTCCGCGTCCAGCGAGACCTCCCTGACCCATGCCGCCTCCGGCCCCGAGGGTGCCTCCCTGACCGATGGCGCCGCCCCGGCCGGCCATGCCTGCTCTGCCGCCGCTGCCCACAAGCCCGGCGCCACCCCGCACACCCGCGCCTGCCAGCCCGCCGCCACGGCCTGCTGCGCTGCCTCCCGGTCCCGGTTCCAGGCTGGTGGTGCGGGCCCCGCAGGCCGCGACCAACACGAAGCCGGCCACGAGCCCTGCCGGGACGAGCCGTTTCGCAAGCCGTGGCGTAGAGAATAGCAGTGCCACAGGGAAAAGCATGGTCAAGCTCCATTGGCCGCCGGCGCGCAGCCGCGTTCGAGGTCTAGGGATTGATGGGATGTCCGATGAACCCGGGCACGTAGCCGTCGCTGATCTCCTCGACCGAGTAGAACAGGGAGTACTCGTCGCAGTAGGGCTCCGGCGTCCAGTTGCTGACGCCTCCGTCCGGGAAGTCTCGGTTCCACACCCGCACGTTGAGGAAGTACTGGAAGCCCGCCTGCCGGCACAGGACATCGTGGCCGTCGTCCACGGTGGTGCCGCCTCCAGGCTCGGTGAACCAAGTTTGCCCGTTTCCGATCGTGTTGGCCGAGCAGCGTGGCTCGCCCAGGCCCGACCAGCAGAACTCGATGGCGTGCCGGTCCCGGGTCAGGCGCTCGGTCCACACGACGGCGCGGGCTCTGAGGTAGGTGCCCGCAGCCTGGCAGGTGGCCGGCACCACGAAGTGATCCACGTCCGGGCAGCTCCAGTTTTCGAACTTGTCTCCAGGCATCGTGTGCGACGGGTGCGGGGAGGTGCACAGGGGATTGCCCCCGCCAAAGGGCTGCGCATAGGTGTGGACGGGGTTGGCCGCGGTGCCCACGTGCGGAGTCAGCGTGCCGGTGACGCGTTGCTTGACCGGGGCGCTCGGTAGCCAGAAGCCGGGGAAGTAGTCGGCATACTCCTGCCCCGGCACGATAGCATTGAGCTCGTCGTTGCCGGGGCATGCGGCGGGGGGAGGCGGGGGAGGCGGGTTGTTGCAGTTGGTTCCGGCCGGCAGGCGGTCCAGATACACCTGCCTGGCGTTCTGGTACTGCGTCAGGTAGGCGGCCAAGCGGCCCCCCGGCTGAGCGTATTCGCTGATGAGCCTATCGATGTTCGCGACATTGCGGCACAGGGCTCCTACGTCGGGCACGTAGGCTGCGCCGTCGTACTCCATGTAGATCGGGCTCGTTTGAACGCGCGGAGCCCGCACGGTGATCCAGCCGCTGCTGGTGGGCACCAGGTTCTCGCAGGTCAGATCGTTGAGCCCCACTTGGCCCATCGTGCGACACTGGCTCACGACCGCGCCGTTGGACATCAGCTCGATCATGCCCGCCACCTTCAGCTGCACCTGGATGCTGAAGCTCACCTGCCCGCCCGCGGGCACGCTCAACGTGTCCCCGATTTGCTTCTGGTCGTTGGGGGTGGTGGTGAGCCAACCCTCCAGAATGGCCCAGGTGCCCTGGCCCAGCACGGCCTGCGTGCGTCCCTGCCGCAGGCCCTCGAGGTAGTTGTCGAAGGTAACGGGCCCGTTGATGAGCACGAGGGTGCGCAGCTGACCGATCTGACGCTGGATGCAGCGGTTGTCGCTCGCCCCCACGATCGCGATCCGAAAGCCGCTGTTCTGGAAGTCGCTCCACACCTGGCGTGCGGCCCGCGTGAGCACATCGGTCGGCTGATGCAGCGGGCCGGTCGGGTCAGGCTGGGCCGTCTCGACCGCCATGAACGAGATGGGAGGGTGCCCTGGCTGCCCGGGCGGTGGCTGCCAGGCACCGAGCGCGATATGCACCGGGAGCTCGACCGGCGCGAGGCTCGGGAGCGGCGGCAAACCCGGGCCGTTATCCCAGGGCCAGGTGTGGTTCAGCCTCCAGGCGTTCGTATGGTTTACGCCCAACACGGGCCGGCGCGGCTGCGAGGTCCCGTAGGCCCACTGCGCGATCGGCAGGCCGCTCTCCTTGTTCAGCTCGTGCACCGTACAGCTGCATCCCGATGGGTAGTCGCTTTCGGGCGGCGCGTTGCACGTGCCGACCGCGCCAGGGCACGGCCCCTGCGACACGATATCGCCCAAGCCCAGAGCGGTGACGTGCCCCAGCCATGCCGGCTGGTAACCGGAGACCTCGAGATCGTAGTGCAAGAGCTGGTTGGCGTACTCCGTCGCTTCGTGGGGCAACTTCTGGTAGTCCTGCCCGGTCAACCGTTCCCATTCGTACAGGCTCAGGGTGTTGAGAGGGCCCTGAGACGGCCCGCCCGTGTCGTGCCAGACGAGGACGTTGCCAACCGAAAGACCGCGCTTTTTCATCGCAGCAAGAATCTCGGTGGATGACAACTGAGGGTCCTCCACCACCCAGGGGGCGCAGCCGGCGGCGTGGATGTGCGGGTCGGCCGCTATCCACTGCCACTCTTCACGCCGCTCGAAGTCCTGCGACAGCGGTCGCGGCTGCTGCGGGTCCGAAGCGGCGATGCGCGCCGGACCGGCTAGGCCACGAAGCTCAGCCGCTGCTTCGAGTGCTGCTTCGAGCCGCGGACCCGCAGCTGTGCCCGGGTGCCCGGCTGGCGGCGCCGCGTGCGCGGCCCGGGCAGGCACCGCTGGCGTCCCCCCCCCCCCGCGGCGGCGCATGTTCGCCAAGGCCATGAGCCCTCGCTGCGAGGGCAGCCTGCTGTGTGGATACGTCCCCACCGCCACATGCTGTCAGTCCGGCACACGTAACCAGCTCCATCAAGCCGGCACCAAGCCCTTGCCTACACCATGTCCAGCTACCCCTCCCTGACCCATGCCGCCTCCGGCCCCGAAGGTGCCACCCTGGCCGATGGCGCCGCCCCGGCCGGCCATGCCTGCCCTGCTGCCGCTGACCACCACTAGACGTTGGCCACCCGCAGATTATCGACGACGTCCTCATAGCAACCTCCCTTGCCGCAACTGGAGCGACAGCTTGGTGCGCGTTCGTAGTAGCCCCCTCTGCTAGTCACTCGTCGTGAAGTAAGAGCAATACGCTACCCGTGTCAAGGGCTTCAAGGATTGTTTTTGAATCCGGGTCCCTGATTTGGGACACCAGGAACGTGAATTTGATAGCCCACTATTGCACAAGGCTGCACAAGGCATGCGAGAGCGGGGCATGATGCCATGTTGCGCTTTCAGCGGTAAATATAGCGCAATATGTACGTTCGCAGACCAACCAAAGAGCGAGTTCATTCGTTGCACAATTAATCCCAAAGTGTCATATCGATTAGTCCTAATGGGTCACCCCGATCCTTTTTTGAAATCCGCATAGGCTTCTACCTTGAATCGCGTAATTCCTGGAATCTACCGCTACTCTGGTGATTCTCCAAAGCGACAAAACAACTTCTTCATCTGGGAAGCCGCCATCCGTTTCCAGCGAGATATCCCGTTAGTTTCTGGAAGTCTCTGCTATTGCGGTGATTCTCCGAAGCAACCAAACAAGTCTATGTTTGGAAGTCAGTCCTCTACTTGCGGACGCGGATCCCGTGATTTCCAGAAACGCCTGTACTCCAGTCATTCTCCAAAATGGGGAAGGAGCCCTCGTTTGGAACAACGCGGGGCGAGGCGGTGCACGAAGCTGCGATCGGGTTGCTGCCTGGTCGCGAGCGCCAACCCGTGCGCTCGCTGCCCAGGGTCTACCGTGACGTCGATGATCTCCATGTCGCTGACACCCCCCGGAGTTTCGGTGGGACTCGCCCCAAACCCGAGCCGAGTGCACCACCGCCCCGGCAACGTGCACGATTCGGGATCGATCCGCACCGGAGTGAAATCGTGACGCGGGAGGACACGGAGGCGCGACGCTGGCGGAGGCCACGGTTTGCGGAGCTGGG
>JAKSBK010000358.1 GCA_022361155.1 Pseudomonadota bacterium | reverse complement strand
GGATGTCCTTTATTGTCTCCCCTCGGGGATGGGTGAAAACCCTCGCCTTTAGGCGAAGCCTTCAGGAGGCGTAGCCGAAGCGGACTATCCTTCAGGCGGTGGTGCCGGCGCTCAGTGTCACTGCCAGGGATTGTGATCGATTGGCGTCGAGGGCTGGCGGTCGCTGGCAAGGCGCACCGACGTCCCGGTAAACAGGAGCCCCGGGGTGGGGCCGGAGCTCCTGTCGCGCCGTCTCCTGCAGGAAAACCGTCAACCGGTGATCCGTGTGGCCGACAACCTCTAGCGACCTCTCAAACGTAACCGTTCAAGCCCGGGGGGAATAGTCGCTGAAGCGAAGACCCCCCCCGTGAACGGTTGCTCTCAACCAACTCGAGGTCGTTAGGAGACCAGGATGAGACATGTAGAGCTGTTGGGGCTAGCGCTCACCGTAATGCCTATGGTCGAAGCCGCTGCGCACTCGAATGCGCATGCGCAGACCGTCGCGAACACGGCGCCGACTCAGGACGCAGCGAAGGACCCCGGCGGACAGGGAGACGCCCCGGTGTCGGTCGGCGCGGCACCCGCGGCTGGCAGCTGGCGTGCAAGCCCGGACCGAGGCGTCCGCTCCGAGCGCGCCTCCCTGGAGGTTCATGCGGGCCTGTGGGTACCGGGTCCGATGACGTTCGGCGGCAACCACAGGATCTCGGCGCATTTTGCCGCGGAAGCCAGTGTGCACGGGGCCAACCTGTTCGGTCATCGTGTGTTTGTGGGCGGCGGGCTGCAATACTCCGCTCAGAGACTCGAACGGCACCTGCAAGCGACACACACGACCATGTTGCTCGGCTACGGCTTTGCTCGCTACAGCCCGACAGGATGGTGCAACGCAAGCGGCCGTGGCTGCTTCTTTATGCAGCTTGGTCTCGGTCTAACCTTTGAAACGGCGCCACATGAACCCGAGGAGCATCACGCCCCGAAGGCCGAGCTTACAGTGCTGTTCGGCGCAGGCTATCGTTACCAGCTCGCCCGGTCGCTGACCATCGGAGCGCGCATCGACACGACCTACCTCGAGGAAGACGCCCAGCGCCAGATCGGCTGGCTCTCACCAAGTGTGCTTGTTGCCTTCACTCCCTGACCGGCGTGTCAGACGCTGCCCCCATCTGCGCGTTCGTCAGGCGAGGGACTAGCTGGACAGGGCTGCGCGTACCGCGTCTATGCGCGCGGGCAGCACGCGCGGGGGGTTGCGACGCCGCCCGGCTTGACCGGTGTGGTAGTCGATGGCGGCCTGAGAGAACTTGGCTCCGTGGGCTGTGGCGATGATGGCGACGCTGTCGCTGCGCTTGATGGTGCCATCGGATACGAGTTGCTTCGCTGCGGCCAGAGCGACGCCGGAATTGGGGCAGACGTGAACCCCGGACGCGTCGGCGGCCGCCTTGGCCTCGAGCGCCTCGGCGTCGGTCGCAGCCACGAACAAGCCGCCGAGCTCACGCGTCACCGAGACTGCCTTGTCGTACGAAACCGGATCGCCGATCCGGATGGCGCTGGCGACCGTGCGCTGCGCCTGGACGCGGACGTGGCGCAGGTAGCCTTCGGTGTGGGCCTTTACGAGCGGGCCGGCGGCGGCGGACTGTGCACCCACCAGCCGCGGGAGCTTGTCGATCACACCGAGGGCGGAAAGCTCGAGCAAGGCTTTGCCGAGCGCGCTGATGTTGCCGGCGTTACCCACGGGTATGATCATCCAGTCCGGTACGTGCCAGTCGAGTTGGTGCAGCAGCTCGATGCCGATCGCCTTCTGCCCTTCGATGCGGAAGGGATTCATGG
>JAKSBK010000357.1 GCA_022361155.1 Pseudomonadota bacterium | reverse complement strand
GCCACCGCGGTTGGTATCGGCACCGCGGTTGGTATCGGCACCGCGGTTGGTATCGGCACCGCGGTTGGTATCGGCACCGCGGTTGAGATCGGCACCGCGGCTGGGAGCAGGACCGACGCCCCGATGCAAATCCGGCGAACCCGGGGTGTCAGCTATCGCAGATCCTGCTCCGGTTGTTGCAGCGTGCTGTGCGTCGTTCGCCGCCGCCCCATGCTGAGCGAGACCGGGTAGCACGGCCGCCGCCGGGGATGGATCCAACGAGGCGTCGGGTCCCATCAGCAGACCCACAGCTACGCCGATCCCGCAGGCGCCTACCAGGCTTGCGGCAACCAGCCAGTTGCGCCGGTTCTGCCAGAGCGTTTTCGCGGTGTTGTTGGTTTGCAGGGGGCTCGAGTCCAGAGCGGGCAAGGTGATGGTGGCGGGCGGCAGTCCGTCTGACGTGCTGATCCTCATGGAGTTCTTGGTGCCGCTGGTGCGGTTGGGATCGGCACCGCGGTTGGTATCGGCACCGCGGTTGGTATCGGCACCGCGGTTGGTATCGGCACCGCGGTTGGGATCGGCACCGCGGTTGGGAATTGCCGGGCGTTGGTCTTCGCTTGAGCGCATCGGGCTTTGCCGCTGCGGGCCAGTGTGCGAGCGAGCGCCCTCTGAGGGTAGCGCCGCAGGGCGATCAGCGGCAACCGCTGATTGTGCTTGCGGCCTGCTTTCGCGCGCCCACGCTGTGCTGAGCGGCGTTCCGTCGCACAGTTCTTGTCCCAGCTCGCCGTCTACTTTGCGCAGCTGGCGCAACAACGCCCCGGCGGTTGCCAGGCGCTCGTCGCGCTCCTTTGCCAGACACTGCATGACCAGCGCTTCGAGGGCCGGGGCAACGGGCTTGCCGTGCGCGAGCATGGGGGGTGGCGGGTCGTGGAGTTGTGCTGCGAGCGTATCCATGTCGCTGTCTCGCGCAAAGGGGATCTTGCCGGTAAGCATTTCGTACAGGATCACGCCCAGGGAATAGAGGTCGGTGCGCGCGTCCACCGGGCGACTCTGCACGTGCTCGGGGGAGGCGTATTGGGGCGAGCCGATGAATCGACCCACCGAGGTGAGCTGCGAGCTGCGGTTGATGTCCTTGGCCAGCCCGAAGTCCAGGATCTTCACGAATTCGGGGTCGTTGTCGTAACGCACCAGCATCACATTGGCCGGCTTCAGATCGCGGTGCACGATTCCGAGCCCGTGCGCTTCGCGGAGCGCACTGCAGAGCTGCATCGCCAGGTGCAGCGCTCGGCCTGTCCGAAGAGGCGCCTCGTCTCTGATCAGCTCGCACAGCGTCCGCCCTTCCACCAGCTCCATCGCGATGTAGTAGGCTCCGTCAGCGCTGCGACCGTGGTCCAGTACCGTCACCACGTTGGGGTGGCGAAGCTGGCCTGCCAGCGAGGCCTCGCGCAGAAAACGCTCGCAGAACTCGTTGCCCTTGCTGCGCACGAGTTCCCCATCGAGCACTTTCAGGGCTACCTGCCGCGCCAAGGAGATCTGGTCGGCGTAGTAGATGCGGCTCATCCCACCGCGCGCCAGCAATCGGTCAATGCGATAGCGACGGTCGAGTACGCGACCTACCAGTGAATCGTGCTGCTCGCCCTCGGAGGCTGAGGGGGCGACACCGGCACTCTCCACAGCTTCACTCATCGCTGACCATCCAACCGTGTAGTTAGAACTTTGTGGTTAAGCTAGAACTTTGTTGTTAAACCAATGCCAGGTTCGAAGCCGCCTCTCAAGCGGAATTTTGTTCGGTCGTATAGGTGCTTGGGCCACCCACAAGTAGGTCAAATAACGCCTCCGCAAGCGTATCACACGGATGCGGCCTGTGGGCAATTCCCCTACATAGCATTCCTTGAAGAAGCTCGGTAAGGGCTCGTGACAGAAAAACTGGTCGAGACCGGCCGCGCAGGGTGGATGCGATTCGCGGCGCGCCCGCAGCAATGGCAGCGCTATTGCGAGGATTCTTGCGAGGACGAAAGCCGCGAGCGCGCCGCCCTGCATGGGCGCAACCGATCGAGCTGTTCTGTAACTTCTGTAACGAGCCCTGAGCCGATCGCTCGTGCGGATGCCGGGCTCGGCTAGCAGGCCACGGCCCTGGAGTACCCTGGCGGCATCTTCAGGTTTCGTGCCGATAGCCCTCGCGCTCCGGCCGGGCTAGTGGGCGGCCGTCCGGGGTCAGCACGTCCACGATGCCCAGTTGATCGGTGAACTCCCCGATGCGCGTGGCCCACTGGGGTGGCCGAGCGTGAGGCGGCAGCGCGGCCAGCAGCTCGTAGTCCTCGCCCCCACCAAGAGCCACCTCGAGTCCGTTCAGGCCAAGCTCCCGGGACAGCCGTTCGTGCCCTGCCGCCAACGGCAAGCGATCCGCGTGCAGCACTGCGCCCAGGCCCGAGGCGCGACAGACGTGACGCAGGTCCTGCAGGAGGCCGTCGGAGAGGTCGATGCCCGCGCGGCCGACTCCGCCGAGCTGCTGGCCTTCTTCGAGCCTCGCCATGGGCTCGCGCCAGCGCTGTACGAACGGTCGTGCCCGTTCACCGGTCTCGCCAGCAGTCAAGGCAGCCAACCCCAGCGCGGCGGCGCCCAACTGCCCGGTGACCCAGATGCCGTCGCCGGCCCGCGCGCCTTGACGCGTGAGAGGCTTGCCTGTGCAGCGACCGCAGACCGTCGTGGTCAAGCTCAAGTCGCTCGCGCGCGAGAGATTACCTCCAACTATGGGACAGCGGTGAGCGCGTGCGGCGTCCCCTATGCCATCGGCCAGCTCGTACAGCTCCGCATCCTGGAGCCCCAAAGGTAACGTCATCGCCACCAGCGCGGCGCGTGGCATGGCGGCCATGGCCGCGAGATCGCTCAGTGCAGCTACCACGGCGCGTCGTCCGATCTGACGCAGGCTGGCCCATTCGCGCCTGAAGTGCACACCCTCCACGTGGGCGTCGACAGAGACCACGAGCGCAGCAGTGCATGGGCTCAGAAGGGCCGCGTCGTCGCCGATTCCGAGCACCACATCGGAAGACGGGCAACAGAAGCGACGGCGGAGCTCTTGGATGCGCCCGAACTCGTCGCTCACGTTGCAGGCCGCTCGGGCAGTATGACGACGAACGTGGTGCCTTGGTCAATCCGGCTATCGACATCGATCTTGCCACCGTGGGCGTCCACGAGGCTCTTGACGATGGCCAGCCCGAGTCCGGCGCCACCGTGCTGGCGAGTGGAGCTCTGATCGATCTGATAGAAGGGGTCGAAGATCCTTGCGAGATTCTCTTCTGCGATCCCCGGGCCCGTATCGCGCACCTCAAACTGGACCGCTGGCTCACCGCCCATCATGACCGCCATCCCCATGATGGTTTCGCCGTCATCGTCCGACTCCATTGCGTCGCCGGCGAGCTCGGCGGAGCGCACGATCAGGGCAACTTCGCCTTCGGGAGGCGTGAACTTGATCGCGTTCGTCACCAGATTGAGCAGCACCTGCTTGATACGTACGGCGTCCGCCACCAAGGTGGCCGGTGCTGGTTCGATGCTCTGCACGCGCAGCTGGATCCTCCTTGCGTCCGCCTGCGGCAGTACGATCTCTTCGATCTCGGCGGCGAGCGCCATCGGATCGAGCGGTTCGGGACGTAGGGTCAGCTGGCCGCGTTCGAGCTTGTTCAACTCGAGCATGTTGGTGATCAGCTCCAGGAGCAGCTCGCCTTTGCTCTGGATCGTCTGCGCGAATCCCCGTTGCTGTTCGTTCAGCTCGCCTCCGATTCCCGAGATCAGCATGTCGGTGTAGCCGATCACCGCGGTCAGAGGCGTTCTGAGCTCGTGGCTGATCGTGGCAAGAAAATCACCCTTTAGCCGATCCAGCTCCTTGAGGCTCTCGTAGGCTTCTTCGAGCCTCGCCGTCTTTTCGGCCAGCTCCCTGTAGCCCTCGCGTATGCTGGCCAGGTGCACACTGCTGGTCATGCGCGCTCGGTGGCCTGCGAAGAGCATCAGCTGCAAGACGTTGCGGAAGTGGGCGACAATACGTGCCAGCGTCTCTTCGCGTACCCGCGGCATGCTCGCTAGACGTGACTTGGCTTCGCCGACGTCGATGCCGGGATCGACGTCTAGAAGGGATTGCGGCACAGCGCCGATCTCCGCCGGCAGGAACGGTCCAACCACGAAGCGACCCAGGCAGCGGTCATCGTAGAGAATGGGCGTCGCTGTGTAGATGGCTCCCGTGAAGCAAGGGTGCGTCAGGGTCGCGGTCTGCGGCAGCAGATTCTGCACGGTCGCCACCGTCTGCGCGCAGGCTATCCGTCCGGCGCCGTGACGGTTGACGTACCGGCAGATGCTGCGCTGCTCGTGCACGTCGGCTAGCAGAGCACCCGTAGCTGAGAACACGCGCAGGGAAAGACCGAAGAGATCGAAGAAAGAACCGCAGATCTGCCTCAGGGACTCTCGGTCGATAAGGTCTTCGAGCTTGGTTGCATCCGCATGAATGAGCTCCGTGTAACTCATTGGTCGTAACCGTTAAGGCCCCGCCGTCGAAGCGAACACCACCGGTGAACGGTTACCATTCGTTGCCTGTGTCTTGTTTGGGCGGGTTGAAACGAGCGCGCACGGCATTCAGCGCGGTGGCGCGCTCGAGGCCGAAGCGATCCTGGAGTCGATGATCGGTCTCGAGCCGCTTGAGCGTCGTATCGAGCAGGCCCAGAAAGGTCTCGAGAACCCCGATTCCTCGAGTGGCGATCGCACTAAACACCGGCTCGCGTCCCTGGGCTGCCCATTTCCGGATCTCCTCTTCGCTGCGTATGTTCGGCAGGTCACGCTTGTTGAACTGGATTACGAGGGGCACCCTTTGGCAATCGAAGCCGTTGTCCTTGAGATTGTGCTGGAGGTTCGCGAAAGACTGTTGGTTAGCGCGGGTTTCCGACAGCTGGGAGTCTGCGATGAAGGCCACTCCGTCGACACCCTGCAGCACGAGTCTCCGGGTTGCGTCGTGCATGGCTTGGCCTGGCACCGTGAACAGCCTTAGCCGTACCTGCAGACCTGCTTTGGTCTCGAAGCTAAGTGGAAGCAGGTCGAAGAACAGCGTCCTGTCATCCTGGGTCTCCAGATTCATCATCCGTCCGCGCGACCGCTGATCGAGCAGCTGGTGCAACGCCTGCAGGTTCGTAGTCTTTCCACTGAGAGCCGGACCATAGTAGACGAGCTTTATGGTGAGCTCTCTGCTTTGAAACTCGATTTGCATGTTACAGGAACACCCATAGCGCGTAGAGGATCAGGGTCGAGGCAACGCCGAGGGCTAGGTAGAAGATCTTGCGGGGGCCTGTGGCTTGCGGGGACGACCTGGTATGCATGAGCCCCTGGAGCGCAAGCTCACAGATCGCCCGGATGCGAGCCTCGGCGTCGTCGGCCCGAGCCGGCTGTGTGTCCCTGACGCGGCGGTAGGTGCTGCCGGCGCAGTCGAGCCTGCCCGTGACCGAGCATAGGGCAATGAACCGCTTGTGCGTGTCGTCGTCGTTCCACCGCTCTAGCACGTGCTCCCAGGCCTCCCGCAGCTCGGGCGGCAGGTTCTCGGTTCCGGCAGCCGGCACGCACGCCAGTCTACGGCAGTTGCGCCCCTCTGCCGACAGGACACGCCCGAAGCGCAGGCGCCATGCCGAAATCTCCGCCGGGTGACCTCTGGTGCGATGATGCACACCCGCTTTTTGTACAGGTGTGGTGTTTTCCGCGCCCCCAGTTGAGGAATTGCCGGCGAAGTGTTTTTGAAATCAGGCACTTACGTACTCGATTAAGAAGTTGACACGGTCCAGCGGATACCCGTACCTTGGCATCTTGGTGGCAAGAAGTGGTAATGAGTGCCAACAGCTTGCCGCTCTGTCTTGGATAGGCGGTCGTGGGTGTTTCGTGGGCGATACGAACATGCCATAGATGGGAAAGGACGCACCTCCTTGCCTTCGCGCTTTCGCGAGGTGCTGTCGGCTCTTGGCGACTGCAACCTGGTGATCACGACTGGGCTTGATCCGTGTCTCGTGGCCTATCCGCTGCAGGAGTGGCTGGCGTTCGAGCAGCGGCTGGCCGACCTGCCGCAGTTCGATGAGAGCGTAGCCATGCTCAGACGGATCTACGTGTCTGGGGCTGTCGAGTGCGAGCTCGACAAGCTGGGGCGGCTGCTCATCCCTCAGACATTGAGGCAGCACGCGGGGCTCACACGTGAGGCGTTGTGGGCTGGCATGGGCCGGCATGTCGAATTGTGGGACAAGACCCGCTTCGGCGAGCTCAACGGCGCCGTGCTCGAGGATCCAAAGAAGCGCAACGCGATGGCGCGACGCCTGGCGGAGCTGGGACTGTGAATGCTGTCTGCCACCGTCCCGTGCTGTTGAGCGAGACCCTGCAGGCCATTGGCCCCCGGTCCGGCTGCGTGTACGCGGATGCCACCCTCGGGCAGGGTGGGCACACGCAGGCCTTGCTCGAAGCGAGCGCGCCCGACGGCCGAGTGATAGCCCTCGATCGCGATGCCACGGCGTTGGAGTCCGCCCGTCGCAGGCTCGCGGTCTTTGGCGCTCGTGCGCTGCTGGTCCACGCGCGCTTCTCGCAGCTGGAGCGGTTGCTGCATGAGAGGGGAGTTTCCAAGCTGGATGGTCTCGTCGCGGACTTGGGCGTCAGCTCGGATCAGCTTGATCGAGCCGAACGGGGCTTTTCCTTTGCTCGATCGGGACCGCTCGACATGCGCATGGATCAGGCCCAGGGCAAGACGGCTCGTGAGCTGATCGAGGAGCTGCCGGAGTCGGAGCTCGCGGACGTGCTGTTTGCGCTCGGGCAGGAGCGTCGCTCCCGCGCGATAGCGGCCTCTGCGAAACGTGCAGTTCGGGCCGGCGAGCTCTCTACTACAGAAGAGCTGCGCAAGGCGGTCGTCCGGGTGCTCGGCCCTGCACGCCGGGGGCGCGTCAATCCTGCGACCCGTACCTTTCAGGCGTTGAGAATCGCCGTGAACAGGGAGCTCAGCGAGTTGGATGCGTTGCTTAGGTTGTTGCCGGATGTGCTGCACGAGGGCGCCGTCGCGGTGCTCATCTGTTTCCATTCCCTCGAAGACCGCCGCGTCAAGCAGGCACTGCGCGCAGACCCGAGGCTTGTGCCATTGTTCAAGAAGCCGCTGCGCGCGTCCCGCGAAGAGCAAGCTCACAACCCGCGCGCCAGAAGCGCAAGGGCGCGCGCTGCGCGTCGTGTTGCGAACGGGCCGGCGGCATGAACGGCCGTTCCCTGATGTTATGGTGTGCGGCTGTGCTGGCGGCTGCAGCGGCGTTCGTCGTGCATCTCACGTTGAGTTTCGAAACGGTGCGGCTCGGTTATGACGTGGGCAGGGCGCGCGGCCTGCAGCGCCAGCTCACCGAGTCGCGCCGCCTACTATCGCTCGAGGCGGCAACCCTGCGTCAAGCCGGTCGAGTGGAGACGGTCGCCCGCGGCCAACTAGGAATGGATGTTCCAGGGGCACCACGGATCGTTTCCGTGGGTGGCAAAGCGCCTGCATCGCGCCCCGCGGGGAGGCTTCAATGACGGCTCCCGTACAGGCTCCCAGGCGCTGGATGCGGGTCCGCATCGTGCTGCTGGGGGCGACGCTGATGCTGGGTGCGGGCAGCGTGCTGGTGCGCGCCTGGGACCTGCAGTGGAAGCGCTCGCCGGTGCTGAAACGCATGGCTGAGCAGCAGTATCTGCGTGATGTCCGGCTGGCTCCCAAACGGGGGACCATCTACGATCGGCATGGCTCGGAGCTGGCAGTGAGCGTCGATGTCGATAGCGTATGGGCCAACCCGCGCGCCATGCGTAAGGCTGGGATCGAGCCCGCCCACGCAACCGAGCTTCTTTCGAAGCACCTCGAGATCGATCGCGAGATCGTGCTGCG
>JAKSBK010000356.1 GCA_022361155.1 Pseudomonadota bacterium | reverse complement strand
CGTTGCGCACGACAGGGGATCAAACCCCTGGCCTCTACGCAACCCCCCAAGGAGACGTCATTCCCCATCCCGGGAACCTCAGGCATCACATCGACGCGGTCGTCACTCCAGCTTGAAGACATCGACCTTGCGAGCTGCCAACTCCAGGATGAAGTCCCGACGGTTGAGCCCAGCAATCGTTGCGGCCTTCTCCATCGAGATGTCTTGCCTAGTGTACCAGTGGATCGCCGCTGCCAACCGCATCTCCCGTCCGAACTCCTCGGGAGACCGGCGTAGGGCGGAAAAGGCCTCTACGGGCAGCTCCAGGGTATAACCTTGACGGTGGGTTTCGAGGGCCGCGCATTCCCGTGGCGACTGTCGCCGTGAGTCACGAGCGTCCGTTGCAGGTTCAGCCCGCGCGAGCGACCGGCTGTGTTTGGGTCAGTAGAGCTTGCACGGAGAGGTCCTCGTCGAGTGCTTCCCAGTGAATCCCTATGCCTCGGCCTACGAGCCGGTACTGCGCTAGCTGCTCGGGTGATGCGTCCCGCAACGCCGGAAACCACTCGAGCGGCACCGAGAGTGAGCGCCCATCCTGCAGATGCACGATGAGCGAGTCGTTGCTGAACTCCACGGTGCGGGCTCTAGGTTGATTAGCTTGCGAAGTACTCATGCCATCGTCTCAGGAACTCGGTTGCGTGCTCTTCTGTCAGCTCGCGCGCGCGTCGAAGCTCGCGTCGGGTCAAGCCATCAGCCATGCTGAGTTCCACAGGTTCCAGCCAGAATTTAGCATAGCCATCGCCGCGTTCGAGGTGTACGTGGGCGGGTTCCGTGCCCTCGTTGCTGAAGAAGAAGAAGCGAAAGCCTTCGATTCTCAATAGCGTGGGCACAGGATCCCCTGGAAGGTAGGTCGGGCAGCGTAGCAGGCGCCAGCCGGCTAGGCCCGGTCGACCCTGGTCTGGCGGTCCTGGTGAGTTTCGCTTGCGAGAATCAGCTCCGCCAGCTGCACAGCCTTCGCGCCGCTGACCGCGGGGTCGCTCTGCAAGATGGCGCCCGCGGCCCGCACCAAGGGCCCGCCAAGCACCCCAAGGGCCAACTGGAAGCTCCTGGGCTCGAACAGGTCGAGTTGCAGCGGTCCCTTTCTCTGGCATCGGACACGACGGCGCAGGCACAGCAGGCGGTAGCGACGATTCCAGCTCTTGGGCTTCCACTTGAGCGCGAAAAACGACCACTCACGGTCCATGTGTTTTGCCTCAGCCGGAACGTGACTCCTCTTGACGCTCCCGAGTGGAGCAGCGAGGAGTCAGCATGCCTAAGAGGAAGAAGCAGTCACGTCGTAACTATACAGCAGAGCAGAAGGCGATAATCCTGCGGCGTCACTTGG
>JAKSBK010000355.1 GCA_022361155.1 Pseudomonadota bacterium | reverse complement strand
GATCACCCTCGAGCAGCGGGAACGCATCCTTGCCTGTACCGACACCGAGCAGCTGAGCGCTTGGATCGAGCGCGCCTTGCGGGCAACCGGCGCCAGCGACGTCTTCGGCTCGTAGGGGACGTCAACCGGTCTGGAGTGCGGCTGGCTCCGGTCCGCGAGGCTTAAGGGCTTCCCCTGGCGATCACAGGGATCGAGCGAACCGGCCGATATTGCCCCTAGACCAAATCCGCCGTGGAACGCCGATGCGCCACAGGAACCGGTGCAGGCACCGTGCAACGTGCCAGCGCGGATGCGCACGCGTCGGTGATCAGCTGCAACAGGATATCCACGGCCGCCGGCACCACGGAGTCCTCGCTGCGCCACTGAAAGCCCAGCGTACCGCGGTCCTGTGCTGGTCCGGGCGCGGATTCGTCGAGCGCGGATTCGTCGAGCGCGTAATCCACCGCGAGCACGTGCTGGCGCGAGCGCGCGAGCGACGGCTGGCTCCACTCCCAAACGCCGCCGTCACCGCTTCGAAGACGCAGTCCCTGAAGGCCGGCGGCAGCGGCAAAGTCCGCCAGAACCGCGCGCAGCTCCTCGACGGTGGAAACCCGATCCAGCGCCCTTAGCGCGCGCGGGACCGCCGCACGCAGCGCCTGGGCCTCGCGCGAATGTCCGCCGCCGCCTGGATTGCGCTTGAGGGTCAGGTACTTGAAATAGCCGACGAAGCGAACGAGCAGAACGACAGCAACGCACAGCACGACCAGCGCACCGCCTACCTGCCAGCTGCGCCCAATGGAGACGGCAACCCCCGCGCCCGCGAAAAGGACGCAGACGCCATAGAGAATCATCACCGCGCGACGCTGGGTGAGGCCCATGTCGAGCAGTCTGTGGTGGATGTGACCCCGATCCGGCGAGAAGATCGGTCGCCGTTCGAGAAAGCGGCGCACCATCGAAAAGAGCGTGTCCATGATGGGCAAGCCCATCGCGAGGATGGGCACCAGGATCGCGATCGTGGTCGAGCTCTTGACCTCGTTTCCGAGCATGGAGGTGGTGGCCAGGGCGTAGCCCAAGAACATGCTGCCCGAATCCCCCATGAAGATGCTCGCCGGATTGAAGTTGTAGACGAGGAAGCCTGCGATAGCGCCCGCAAGCGCCGCCGACAGGAGCATGACGAGCGCATGACCGTGGATCACGCCAACCGTGAAGTTGGCGATGCAGACGAAAAAGGCCACACCCGAGGCAAGGCCATCCAGCCCGTCGATGAGGTTCAGGGCGTTGATGATGGCCACGATCCACAGAACGGTTACCGGCGCCGCGAAGATCCCCATCTCCAGCGTTCCCAGCCACGGCAGGCTGACTCCTTCGATCCGGTAGCCGCACAGGAAAGCAAGCAGGGCGGCCCCCACTTGGACCCACAACTTGTGCCAGGCGCGGACCCCGCGCAGATCGTCCGCGACCCCCAGCAGGCACACGGCCATTCCACCTCCAAGCAGCCCGACGACGCGCAACGGATCGGAAAAGAACAGCTGTGAGACGGTGCTCTGCAATACGAAAAGGACAGCCAAGGCGGAAAATACCGCTGCAACGACAGCAAGTCCACCAAGACGAGGGATTCCGTCGGAATGGACATCGCGCTCACCCGGATGCTCGACGGCCCCATGGCGCCGAGCAAAGGCCCGGATCATGGGCGTCACCAAGGCCGCCACCACGCCCGCCACCAGAAAAGCACCAAGTGCACTTCTCACGGAGCTCTATCCCCTAGCGTCAAGCACGGTGGTCATTCGCATGCCTCGATACCAGCCTGATCCCGGCAATGGCCGGATGACGGGTGCTAACGGCAAAGCGCACTCGTTGCTGGGCAGTCATCGTACTCCCAACTGGCCTTGAGCTCGTGCCTTTCTTGGGAGGAATTCCACTGGTGATCGCAATTCGGTGAGACACGGCCACTGGTGTGCCCCAATTATCTACATCACATGCGCCCGTCAAAAGACGGCCGGGTCCCGCAAGGTGTCGGAGCTCATCGTGGTGTTTGGCTCAGTGCCCCAGGGTACGTTGATCTGGGCTACTGGCCCGGCGGCGCCGCATGCTACTGTCGCACGCTCGATGCCGTCTGCCCTGCACGAAACCTTGGAAGCCGGCTCAGTATCGTGCAGACTTGGTGGTGCTGTTGTGCGACGGCCGCCCGGTGTTGGGCATCGTGCTGGAGGTACAGCTCGGCCATGACGATGCCAAGCCCTTCAGCTGGCCAGCCTACGTAGTCAATCTGCGGGCGCGACTGCGCTGCGACGCTTGCCTGCTCGTAGTCAGTC
>JAKSBK010000354.1 GCA_022361155.1 Pseudomonadota bacterium | reverse complement strand
TGCTCGCCGACTTAGGTACGTAATCACGGATCCAGGACCCTAGGGGCATACCGCGCCAGGGGCATACGCCTCCAACCTGGCTTGCCGCTCTGGCTGGCCTCTGTATAGTACGTCCCCTCGGAATAGCCGACATCCAAGGGGCTGTAGCTCAGCTGGGAGAGCGCCGCGTTCGCAATGCGGAGGTCAGGGGTTCGATTCCCCTCAGCTCCACTGTGTTTAATTGGGGTTCGCTTCGCGCTGCGCGCGGGGCCCCAGCCCCGCTTGCGGCCTGCCGCGACCAGGAAGGTGGGACTGGGGCGACGGGCCCCAGCCCCGCTTGCGGGAGTGACGGGGAGCCGGGGAGGTGGAACTGGGGGGTGGTTGGGGTTCGCTGCCCGCTGCGCGCGGGGCCCCAGCGCGTGTCTAATTGGGGTTCGCTGCCCGCTGCGCGCGGGGCCCCAGCCCCGCTTGCGGTGTGACGGGGGGCCGGGGAGGTGGAGCTGGGGGGTGGTTGGCTGCGTCCGGTGCTCCGCGCCGTGTCCGGAGCCTTGGGGGGGGTGGTGTCAAAACCCCCGCATTCATGCGGGGGATAGTCCGCTTCGGCTACGCCTCCTGAAGGCTTCGCCTAAAGGCGAGGGTTTTCACCCATCCCCCGAGGGGAGACAATAATTGGGGTAATACCAAGTCATATTCCGCGTAGAACCCGCCGTATATATCTCGAAAAACATCATGAATAACTTCCATGGCAGTCTTTGGCGCACTTAATTCGATAAGCAAAATTCGATAAACAAAACCAGATTCAAGACATTCTATAGGCTAAAAATATTGTATGGTCTCTGGAAACACAGGTTTAGGATACCCGCAAGCTCAACCGTTCATGTCTCGGGAATTCGGATCTTCAGTCGGGGTTTCTGGACGAGCGCCGCTGCGGCGGCCCAAACGTTGGGCGCCCGGAGCCCGGGCCGGCTACGCTGGTCACATGGGCCGGCTGTCGGTGCGCACGGGTCTCACCTACGAAGGTGATCTGCATCCAGGCATGGAAACGTCGGACTGCTTCGAGTTCCTGTTGCCCTTCGGCGACCTGCCAAGGCCCGCGGGAGAATAGCTCGTGTGTTTCGGTGAGGACCGGGCGCGCTGGTGAGGCGCGGCGCACACGCAGCCCGCTCGGGGACGCCGGCCCAGGGGATGTAGGGATCGGACTCGAGCCGCTCGAGGCGAGCACCGGCCGGGCCCGAAGCTCTGTTCGACAAGACCCGAGACGCGTGCGAGAGTCTGGGGCCATGAGCCAGCAGCTTCCAGTCAACGTATCATGGCCCATGTACATGCTGTTTACGTTCGATGGGCGGCTCGACCGTCCGCGCTACTGGCGCTGGTACGGTTCGTTGCTGGCTGTCACGTTGGTTGCGCTCATGGCGGGTGAGCCCATCGTGGCGCTCGCCACCGGCAGCGTCCCCACGTGGGCACTCAACTCGAAGCGATGCCACGACGTGGGTCGGTCCGGTTGGTTCCAACTGCTGAGCTTGATCCCCTACGTGGGCTGGCCCATGTTTTTGTTTCTCGTGGCGTTCCAAAAAGGCGACGACGCCTGGAACGAACACGGCGCTCCGGGCTACCTGCTGCGAGCCCCCAGCCCTGAAGAACTCAAGCAGGGAGTGAGCGATGCGTTCCTGCGCCCGCGAGCCCCCGCGCGCCGCACGGCGTCGAACGATTCGGGCTAGCTTAGCTATAGCTATGCACCGGCATGTAGCTAGCGGGCCAGAGCCTGGGCCGCGTTGCGCTTGAACAGCAGATCGCGGATCAGCGTGGTGTCGCTAAGCTCGTACAGGACCGGGGGCACGCTCGCGCGCAGGGGTGCGACCGGCCCGAGCGCGCCGCTGTCGGCCAGCGCGCGCGCATGCGGCGAATCGAGAATCAAGAAGAGATTGTGCAGGCCACCCATGCACGGCACCTCCGCCGCATCCACGATGCGTCGACGATCGATCGACAGCTCGGTGCGTCCGCGTCGAATGAGCAGACGGCGGTCGGTGAGGATGTACTCGGTGGCGCGGCCCAAAGCGCGCGCGCCCCATAGCCCGTGCCACAACAACGATACACCCACCGTGAGTATGGCGCTGCAGGAAATCGCCACCGCGAGGAACAAGAACAGCCACGTCCACGATTGGACGCGCAGCCCGTTATCTTCCAGGCGCAGCAGCAACCCTCCCCCACGCAGCCCGTAACCCACGCCGGTAGCCAACAGCGCCGTGCCCAAAACAGCGGTTGCCACGTCCGACCAGCCGAGCAGCCAGCCCTCCGGGCTTGCACCCCATTGCACGCGTTCCCCCTCCTCCAGGCGCTCGCTGAGGCAAAGGTCGGCCTGACCCGCATGCGCGCCCGCCCTACAACCGCGCACGAGCGCGAGCACGGCATCGGGTGCAATCACGTCGTGCAACATGATGCGCTGGCCTCGGCCCAGGGGACCAAAGGGTGTGGCGCAGACGAGCTCGAGGCTACCGACTCCGCAGACGCTGGGATGCCAGCGGATCCGCGCAAAGGTGATCGATGGCAGCTCTAGCGAGCGACGCAGTGCTCCCCGGCGCAGGAGCATACGCCGGTCGGTCAGCAGGTACTCGCACCGGTGCAGGAGGTAACGCGGCACGAAGTGAAGACCGAGGCCGAGCAGCGCCAGATACGCCGAGGTGAATGCCATCGATCGTGCTCCGGGCAGCTCGCTGATCGACAGCAGCGCAGCGAAACAAGCAGCCACCGCGCACAGCGCGAGCACGAGCAGCGCCGTCCACCTGAAGGCACTGGAGCTCGGTGTGCCCGGTCTGGGTCTGCCCTGCCACAACGCCCGCTCCGATGGGAGCAGTCTCCAACCGGCATCCGGCGAGCACGGCATGCCTGGAATCTAACACAGAAATGTGCCCTGTCCCGCGGGCAGCCTGCTTGACTGAACGTCCTCGTGCTTGGCCGGCGCAGTTGAAGAACTACCTGCTGGCGCTACAACCCACTGTGCAGCCAATGCGCCAGCAGCGAGCGCAGGCGCTGCACCGCAAGGCCGGCGCTTGACTGAACGTCCTCGTGCTTGAGCGGCGCGCTCGCACGATCGGACGCCGGGTTGCTGATCACCGATAGCCCCACGCAGCAGGCGCCGCACTGGCGCGCCGCAATGACCTCTTGCACCGTGCTCATGCCAACGGCATCGGCACCCAGTGTTCGTAGCATGCGGACCTCGGCCGGCGTCTCGTAGCTCGGACCGAGTACGCCGGCGTACACGCCCTGCTTGAGCTCGATTCCAAGCGCGCTGGCACAAAGCCGCATCTTTTCGCGTAGCCGGACATCGTAGGCGTCGATCATGTCTACGAAGCGTTCGTTCGGCCCGCCAAGGTTCTGTGCTCCGCTTGCCGTCGCTTCGCTTTTGACGGTTGCCAAGCATGCGGTTACCAGGCAACTGCACCCCGTGAGATTCAGGTGATCTTCGATCAGCATGAGCTCGCCGCTATCCAGATCACGCCGAATCCCCCCGGCCGCGTTGGTTACCACGAGCACGCGCGCGCCAAGCTCGAGCATGAGCCGCACGCCGTACACGACTTCGTCGGGGCTCCGACCCTCGTACAGGTGCGTGCGACCCTGCATGAACACAACGCCGTAGGGGCCACAGTACCCAAACACAAAACACCCGCGGTGGCCAGAGACCCCTGTCGCCGGCATGCCGGCGACCCGTTCGTAAGGCAGCGCGACCGAGTCCTGGACCATGTCGGTTACTGCAGCGAGCCCGGAACCCAACACCACGGCAACGTCAACACGCCCTGGAAAGACAGCCCGCAGTGCTTGGACAGCTCGCTCGCGTTCGGTCGACGTCGCCATGGATTGGACGCACGCTACCTTGCGACCAAGAGCTAGTGCAAGGCGACCTCTTGGTCGGCCAGCTTGACGCCCCAACGACGCAAGCGCCGTATCACGTCGCGGCGGTCGATCGCCGAGGGAGGCGCCAGTCTCAGATAGCGGCGGAAGTGCTTGATAGCCGTGGACCGCTGCTTCTTGTAGGTCGCTTCGGCGTAGATGCGATGGGCATCGGCCAACCATGGGGGAGCTTCGGTTTGCTTCTGCGCCTGAGCGGTTGCACGCGCGAGGGCTTTGGCTGCATCCGCTTGGGCTCCGTTGTCCAGACGCAGCCGTCCCAGCCGGTACCACCAGTACGCTTGCTCGGGACGCTGCGCCAGGGCCTTCTCGTAGGAGCCGATGGCTTCCTTCAGCTTGCGCAGCTGCTCGTAGCAGTCACCCATCGTCACGTAGGCCTCATGGCCTGAGGGGTTGTGCTTCAAGGCGAGCGCTGCATCGCGCAGCGCGTCCCTCACGGCACCGGCGCGCAAGCGAATCTGTGCCCTCACCAAGTAGGCGTCCGCGTAGCGCTTGTCGCGGCGGAGCGCCAGCTGCACCTCGTCGTGGGCTCGCCCGAGATCCGACACGCGCAAGGCAGCGCGCGCGGCATACAGATGATACTCCGGCGCAGTGGCATCGAGCGACAGCGCCCGGTCGAAGTGGGTCAGCGCTTCCTGCCCGTTGCCACGGGCGAGCGCGACGCGCCCGAGCAAGTACTCGCCGGGAGCGGAATTGGGACGCAGCCGCAGCACCTTGCCAAGCGTGCGCTCGGCGTCGTCGGCCCGAGCCGTGGCCACTTGCACGCTAGCCAGACGGAGTAGCAGCTCCGTGGAGTCCGGCTCGCTGCCGAGCGCCTTGTTGTAGCTCGCCTCGGCACGCTGGAATTCACCGCGCGCCTCGAACAGCAAACCCCGCTCTCGCGCCAAACCCGCCAGCCGGTGGCGCCCCTGCTCGAGACGCTGGAAGATCTCGGCCGCCTCGCTCAGCCGACCCCCCCGGCGGGCCGCCACGCCGAGGCCGAGCAGTGCTTCCCCGTGGTGCGGATCGAGCGCAACCGCGCGTGCGAACTGCCGCGTGGCGGCCTTGATTCGGCCTCGCCGCAGCTCGGACTGTCCGAGCTTCGTGTGCATGCGGGCGCTCTTGGGCACCTTCCTGTGCGCTTTTTGCAGGATGATCGAGGCGCGTCGCGCGCGTCCGGTGTCGGTATAGAGGTGCGACAGCTCGAGGTAGGGATCGAGCGCCTTGGGTTGCAGCTTGATCGCTTCGAGAAAACGCTGCTCGGCAAGCTTGCTCTGGCCCAGCGCACGCAGCGCCTTGCCCCACCACAATCGAAGCTCCGGCTCCTCGGGATGGCGCTTGGCGAGCGCCTCCAACTTCGCCTTGGCAGGCTCCAGGCGACCCAGCGCAAGCTGCGCCCGGCCGATACCCAACTCCGCCTCGATCTCGGACGGCCGGCCGTCCAGACTGGTGGGGTTTCCGTTGGCCTTCGCCGTGCTCAGGGCCGATTCGAAACGCGCGAGGGCGTCTGCGAAGTGCCGCTTCGCGAGCAGCACGCGACCCGAACCGAGCAGCGCATCGACCTGATAGGCATCGACCTTGAGCGCGTCGGCGTAGTGCTTGTGGGCCTCATCCGGCCTTTCCTGCCGCTCGCGTACCCTACCCATGAGGGCAAAAGCCCGCGCGCGGGTCGCGGCTGCGGCTTGCAACGACCCTTCGCCCACGGGCTTGCTGCCCACGACTTGCTGGAGCAGCTCGACCGCCTGCTCCGGCCGTTTTCCGAGGTGCATGCGCGCCCGCGCCAAGCGCGCCTCGGCGTGGCGCGGACTCGCCTCGAGCGTGTCCTCGAGCGCCTCGAGCAGGGCGGAGTCGTCGTCGCCGGCGAGCTCCAGGGCGCGCGCAACGCCCCACTGACCACGGGCGCCCGCCCCAAGCGCTGCGGCCCGCGTGAACGCGTCCCTTGCCCGTGCATGGTCGCCCTCGCGCAGGGCCATCTCGCCAACCAGGACAGACAAATAGGGGTCGGCGGACGATTCGGCGCGAGCCGTGGGCAGCACGCTCCTGGCCGCTTCGGCGTCGCCTCGCGCGAGGCCGTCGGCCAGACGGGCGAGTGCCATACCGGGCGCCTCACCCGAGCGCTCCTCCAGCCGCGCGAGTATCGTTGCTGCGTTCGATGAGTTGGCCGACGCGCTACCGAAGCGGATCTGGTACAGCGACTCGTGCAGCAGGCTGCGGGACAGCAGCAGGCGATTGAGCCCGGTCTGCTTCCGCTGTCTAGCCAACACCTGAAGCGAGCTTTGTACGTCCGCGTAGGTATCGCTCTGGGCGAGACGCTCGGCCTCTGCAACGACGCTTGCTACGTGCACGGAATCGCCGGCGGCCGGCAGATAGCGCTCGAAGTAGTAGACAGCAAAGAAGCCATGTCGGGTGAAGCCAAGCGCGGTCCCGACCGCAGCGATGATGCCCAGGAGCGCCAGGATGCCGAGGAGCGCTCGCTTGGCGCGCTTGGTCTTGACCCAACGCTGCTGTATGTCGGCGCTCGCGCGCTCCGCCCGCGCCATGGCCGACTCGCGGGCCCGCAGCTCGGCCTCGACCGCACCCTGCTCGAGGTCGAGATCGGCCTCCCGGCCGTCTACGTTGAGCTCGCCGAAGCCCTCTGCTTCGGATACCCGTTCCTCGGGCACCGACTCGCGCCCGTCGAAACTCCCCTCCGCCAGACGGGGCGGCGGAATGTCCGAGCTTCCGACATCGAGCTGAACCTCGCCGAAGCCCATCGCATCCGCACCCTGATCGCTCTCGTCGTCGCCCCACCCGATGGCGGGCTTCGGCAACATGAACTCGTCGTCGAACTCCGAAGAAGCCCGCTCAGGTTCGGGTCCGGGGCTCGGGGAAGAAGAGGGCTCGGGGAAAGCACCGGACGCTTCCGATGTGCTTGGTGGCGGATCGGGTTGCGCGAGACCTGAATCTCCGACAAGCACCGCGGGCAGATCGAATTGGCTGCGCGCCTGTGGCAGATCAGGCGCCGCAGCGTGGTCGCGCCGCCCGCCGGGCTGCTCGCCCGCACGAAGCGGCGCAGGCAATTGCGCAACCGACACAGGAAGATCGCCATCGCCAGGACCGGAGACCGACCGACCGCTTGCGGGAACCGACTTGGCTGTGCCGGGCGAGCCCACAGACTCCTCGAGCGCGGGCGCAGCCGTGGCGCGCGCGGCGGGCAGCTCAGGGCGCCGTACCGGGCCGTTCGGATTGGCGGCGTGCAGCAGCGATCGATCCGAGTCGGTGCGCGGAACGCTTGCGTCCACCGCCTCTGGATTGGCCGAACCGTTCACCGGGACGGTGGCCTGCCTCGAAGCTCCGGCGTCCGAAGCAGCTCGAGCTGCAGGGGCCACCGCCGGCAGACCCGCCTCGCTGCCTGCCCGCGTGGAACGGGGACCGGTTCGACTTCCGGGTGCTGCTGCCACCGCCGGCAGACCCGCCTCGCTGCCTGGCGCTCGAGCTGCCACCGCAGGCATCCCGCCCGCCCCTGCCACCGCCGGCAGATCCGCTTCACTGCCTGCGGCGCGGCCGTCCTCGGTTGGACCGCCCACGGTTGGTTCCCCCTCGATCGGGCCGCCCTCGGTTGGGCTCGCCCCGTTCGCACGCGCCACCGCCGGCAGATCCGCTTCGCTGCCTGCCCCCGTGCCACCACGCCCTACTCGACCCCCGCTCGCCCCCGCCACCGCCGGCAGATCCGCTTCGCTGCCTCGCGCGCGGCCGCCCGTGGCCGCCGGCGCATCGCCGCGCAAGGCGGTGCCAAAGGTGCCGGCTGGCATCCGCCGCTTTGGCTTCCCGGGCTCACCAAAGG
>JAKSBK010000353.1 GCA_022361155.1 Pseudomonadota bacterium | reverse complement strand
GTTGGATCACGCGAGGACGCGGCGTCACAATTCACCGCAAGGGTTGTACACGTGCCATGGAGCTCGATCCGGAACGCCGGGTAGCAGTGAGCTGGGAGAGTCAGGCCAAGGTGGACATGCCCGCTGCGCTGCGCGTGATCACCTCGCATCAGCCCGGTGTGCTCGCGCACCTCGCCACCACCTTCAACGAGGCCGGTGTCAATATCACCGAAGCCAACTCCCAGTCGGGCCGTGACGGCCGAGCGATTCACACTTTTCACTTCGACGTCAGCGACGTCCGCAGGTTGCGCGGGGTGATTCGACGCATCTCCAAGGTAAACGGGGTACAGGAAGTCCAGAGGATCTGATGACACGACCTCGCCTGCTTGCCGGCCGGAATGGCGCTCCCGCCGCTTCCGGTGCCGCGCCAGTCGGCCTCTTCATACCCTGCTACATCGACCTGTTTTATCCTGATGTTGGACTCGCCACGCTCGAGGTGCTCGAAGGTCTGGGTGTGCACGTCGACTATCCCGAGCAGCAAACCTGCTGCGGTCAACCCATGCTCAACAGCGGCTACGCTGACGCGGCGCGACCCTTGGCGGCGCGTTTCGTCGAGCTCTTTAACCGCTACGAGCACGTCGTATGCCCCTCCGGCAGCTGCGTGGCCATGGTTCGGCACCATTACGCCTCCTTGCTCGATGGCAACGAGCTCGCACGGGTCCAGGCCAATACCTACGAGCTCACCGAGTACTTGCTGGACGTGCACGGGATCGAGCGCGCGCTGGGACGCTTTCCCCATCGTGTGGGGTTGCATGCGAGCTGCCACGGCCTGCGCGAGCTGCGCTTGGGGAGCTCTTCCGAGCTGGTGGTGTCCAAGCCCGATAGGCTGCAGCGATTGCTCGCCACGTTGGATGGACTCGAGCTAAGCGAGCCCGAGCGGCCCGATGAGTGCTGCGGTTTCGGCGGGAGCTTCTCCGTAACGCAGGACGCGGTTTCGTGTATGATGGGCGGCGATCGGATTGCCGATCACGAGCAGGCGGGCACCGATGTGCTCACGGCCACCGACATGTCCTGTCTGATGCACCTGGAAGGGCTCATCAAACGCCAGCGCAGTCCGTTGCGTGTGATGCATGTCGCGCAAATCCTGGCGGGGCGACAGCCCGCCAGCCAAAGCGCTGAGTGACGTGTCCGCCGACCACGCCACGCGAGCCGCAGCTTTCGTCCGCAATCGAGCCCGGGCGAGCTGGCACGATCAAGCCTTGTGGTTCGTGCGGGCCAAGCGCGATCGGGCGGCTCGGGCGCTTCCGGAATGGGAGGCGCTACGGGACGCTGCCGCGGCGATCAAGGCACACACGCTGGCCGATCTGGCTTCGCACCTCGAGACCTTCGAGACTCACGCCCGGCGCCTGGGAGCGCAGGTCCACTGGGCGAGCGATGCCGCCGAACACAATCGGATCGTCCTTGGGATCCTACGCCAGCATGGCGTCACCCGGGTGGTCAAGAGCAAGTCGATGCTGACCGAGGAGTGCCACCTGAACCCCTATCTCGAACGCGAGGGCATCCGCGTGGTGGATACGGATCTGGGCGAGCGCATCGTTCAGCTGCGCAATGAACCTCCAAGCCACATCGTCCTGCCGGCGATTCATCTGACCAAGAAGCAGGTTGGTGCCACCTTTCACGATCATCTAGGCACGCGTAGGGGCGCCTCGGATCCGGAGTACTTGACCCGCGCTGCGCGCAAGCACCTGCGGCGAGAGTT
>JAKSBK010000352.1 GCA_022361155.1 Pseudomonadota bacterium | reverse complement strand
TCGAGCATCGTCTTGCTGTACTCGATCAACTCAGAGGAGCTCGGGGATTGCTCCCCCGAGCTCTTCGTCCTTCGGCTGGCTCCGCCACGATCTTCGCCCGCGCGCCTAACCAAGCGCCAAAAAGACGCGCTTCAAGCCCCGAGTCTTCGGTGGGTGCCTTGCTTGATCCAATTGGCCAGCTCCGTTTAGACGCGCTTTTCCACCCCCGGCGACAGACGCCACCTCGTGAACCTCCCACTCTGCCTGAACCCGGCGGTTCACCACCGAAGCGTTCGCCACTTGTCCGGCCTGTGTGGCCCTTCGAGGCCGGGCAGACTGGGACGGTCAACCGCCGGTTTCCGCAGTTGTGGCTGGGCTCTTCGGCGATCTCGACGAGAACAACATCGAGGCTGTGTTCACCGGCGGACCCACCGAGGGGTGGGGGGCCGGTTCATCTTTCGGAAGCTGACATGAACTGCCCACGTGTGCCCGGCCTCGACTGCGACAGCCGAGCATCCGGCGATGTGCACAGCCCGGTTCGATGCCGTGTCCATCGTGACCACCGCCATCACGAAGTCCGAGATGGACACCGTGACTCTGCAAGTAGGTCCGAGACGCGCCTCAGCACCGCAGCCCCTCGACGGCCCGCACCAAGTCATCCTCACTCGGGTGCGTGTAGACCATGGTCGTGACCAGGCTGCGATGCCGCGCGAAACGCTGCGTCAGGCGGATGTCCTTGGTGAGCGCGTACAGATTGGTCACCGCCGAGTGGCGAAGCATATGAAACGTGACCCGCCGCTCGAATCCGGCCCGGTCCTGCCACACGGTGAAGCCGTGACGGACCTGCCGCAGGGACAGACGTCGCCCGAGGCGGCTGACGAAGAGCGGGGCGTCATCGTCGAGGCACTCACGCTCGCGGGCCTTCCAGGCCCAGAATCGGCGCAGCTTGCCGCGCAGGGACTCGCTGAGCAGGACCTCCTGCGTGCCGCCGCTGCGCTGTGCTCCTTTGAAGACGGAGAGCTGCAGCCTGCGCCTGGGCCGGCCCTCCCGAAACACATCCTCGACATCCAGCCCGATGAGCTCGTGCTCGCGCAGGCCCGTGCCGAGGGCCATCGCGTACAGCACGTGATCGCGGTAGCCCGCTCGGTGCTCGCCGGTGACCTTGAGCAGGGCTCTCTGCTCGCGTTCGGTCAAGGTCCGTGGGGTGCGTGCCCCGTCGGCGTAGTTCGCCATCGTGGAGGATGAAGGCGTGGCGTGGGCGGGATGGCAAGGTCGCTCAGCTCGAAGACCACACCTTCTTGAAGTCGAGGCCCTTCAGGCCTGCCGAGTTCCACAACTCCACGAACCGCTCGCCTACAAACGTGGGGCTCACGCGTAGATTCGGAATCTTGAAGGCCGATGTCTGCGCTACCACGTCCGCTCGGAAAACGTGCTTCATGATGCGCATGATCCGCCCGTTGGAGAACCGCAGGACGGATGACGTGGCCTCGTCAAAGGCGTCGACTACCCTGGGATTGAAAATCGCCAGGTCCGCATCAGGACAGCCTACCGGGAGCAGCTCACCGTGTTCCTCCAAGAAGGCACCGACTCGGTCTAGCGCTCGCTTGCGGAAGATGAGCGCGTGTGACCCCAACCAGGGCGAATCGGATTCCATCAGAGGCTTGCCCTCGTCCTCGCGGACGAGACGCATCTGAAGCGGTGTCCACGTTTGTCCGCGCTGCGTGCCATCAATCTGCACGTTGAGCGTTTCGAAGTTGCCTTCGTCAACTGGGTGGCAAAACTCGAAGCCCTCCGCTCCGATGGGTACGTACACTGCTGTGCTCACAGCCCACCTCCAAGCAATCCTTGACGAAGCGCACCCAGCACCTCTAATGCCTCGGCCCGTGTCGTCGCCTGGCCGAGCGCATCGTTGACTGCCTGGTAGTAGGCGCGCGTGTGCACGGTCGAATGGACCGCAGCACCGGCCGCATTCGGTGCTGCGCGGGACGCCGGAAGAAACACGCCATTCGCCGCATCGTTGATGCCAATACCGAAGCGCTGGAGTGCCGCACGTGCTGGGGCAGCTGCTTTGGCCCCGCCTGCGACAATGTGATGTGCGGCAGAACTAGCCGGCCTCACATGCCCGGCGGCTTCAAGAGCCTGGCCGAGCGCCCGCGACGAAGCCCTCGTGACGGCAGGAACCGCCCTTGAGGCGATGCTGGGGCTAGGTCCGGGCTCCAGTCGAGCGGCTTGGGCTGGCAGGTGCAGCGCGAACACGAACGTTGCCAGGGCCAGCCGTACCACCAGCTGAGCGTTTGTGGCTGCCCATCGTAGCCGTACTTTCCAGTGGCTAGGGATTGCCACACCAGCCCTGGGCCACTTGCAGCGCCTGATCCAGCGCCTCCTCCAAAGTGGGTGGATCGGACGAAAAGGTCTGCTTCTGCCGTCGGTAATCCCAAGCGTAGACGGTGACCACATCCCCCTCCACTTCGACCCAGACTTGGGCGCGACCCGATGGGCCAACCAGCTCGAACGAGCGTACTTCAGCGTCTTGGTACTGCGTTGAAAGAGGAAGGCGATTCCTGGCCGCCCATGCGCGGATCGTGGGGTCTATCTTGGTGAAGTTCATGGTAGCGGTACTCCTGGGCCAAAGCTGGAGTTTGGTATCCGGTCAAGTAGCTGGAACTGTTCAGCACCGCCGCGACGACCGAATGCCGGCAGTGCCCGAGAGCGTTGAAGTCGGGTGCCCGCAGGCACCACGACCTTCTGAACGAACGTCGCGGTGTTGCCCGGCGGCAGAGCGAGCGCCTCTCGGGCGAACGCACTGCTTGAGGGCTTCACGGAGGTCAGGAACGTGCCGCGGGTGCTGTCACCCGAGAACACACGATAGAAGGTGCGCTCCCTTTGGGTGACGAACGAGATGATGCGGCCACCGGCGTTCGGAACGACCTTGCCGGCGGGCAAAGCCTTGGGTGCCCCCCTTGCGGCAGCGGGTCGGGCCACGGTGCCTGCGAGTTTGCCCGCGCCCCTGGCTAGGCCGAGTCCTGCGAGTCCGGCTGCGGCGCCGCTGGCGAGGTCGCCTGCGGTTGCTTGCTCGCCACGGACGATTTTCTCGGTGAGTACGGCGGAGGCGCCGCCGAGGGCTGCGCTGCCAGTCTGGGCGGCGAGGCTGAGTCCGGCGGTGGCGGCTGCCATGGCTCCTGCGAGCGCTCCCGCGGCGGCGGCTGCCAGCAGCCTGCGGCCGTCGACCCGTCCCTCGGACATGAGCTGACGAAACAGCTCCACACCTCCACCCATGAGACCGCCTGCTCCTGCCCCAAAGGCGATGTGGGGTGCCTGCCCGTCGGGATCGGTCAGCGTGATCGGGCTGTTGTAGCTGTAGGTGTACAATCCGAGATTCCTGGGGTTGTACACGCCCCCGTTGGGCTGGCCGCGCAGGTAGCTGTCGAGGATCGGGTCGGGGGTCATCCACCTGGCGAGCAGGGGGTCGTAGTCTCGGGCGCCGAAGTGGCTTAGGGCTGTCTGCGGGTCGTGTTCTTTGTGGCTGAAGCCGTAGGGGTCGCTGGAGGCGGTTAGGGTTTGGCCGAAGGGTTGGTAGTGGTGGGTTGCGAGGAGCTTTCCCTGGGGGCTTGTGATGAGGGCGACGCTGCCGAGGTGGTCGGTGTGGTAGTGGATGGCCTCGCTCGGTGGCTCGCTCGGGCCGCCGAAGCAGGAGCTTGTGGTGGCGGCGAGCAGCAGGGCGAGGGCG
>JAKSBK010000351.1 GCA_022361155.1 Pseudomonadota bacterium | reverse complement strand
GATCTTGGATTCGGCACGGCTCACGCGATTGCGCACGCGCTGCAGTGCTTCGTCGATCACGACTTCGGGCTCGAACTCGAGGGTGATGAGACTCACGCCTTCGGCCGAGGTCGAGCTCATCTTCTTCAGATCCTTGACGCCCGTCAGCTCGTTCTCGAGGGGGTTGGTTACCAGCGACTCGATGTCGGCGGGCGCGACCCCCGGGTAGGGCGTGCTGACCATGATGAAGGGCACGTCGATATCGGGTGCAGCCTCCCTGGGCAGCGACAGGTACTCGACGATACCAAAGGTGAGCACGCAAAGCGCCACCACGAGCACGGTGGGCGCCCGTTCGACCAGGGTCTTGATCATGGGCTCGCCTCGGCGCTCGCACTCTGGCTCGCAGCGGCTTGCGCAACAGGAAACACGACCCTGCCCTTGGTACAGCACTCGCCCTGGCGTGCCAGGATCAACGCATCGCCGTCGGACAGCGAGCGCTGGCCCACGACGACGACCATTTCGCCGCCCTTCAAACCGCCTTCGACCACGATCTGATCGCCGATCACCTGACCCAGCGTGAGCGGCCGCCAGCGCGCGACCGACTGCTCGTCCACGATGAACACGCCGTTGCCGTCGAGTCGCGTCACCAGCAGTTCCTGGGGCATGATCAACTGCTCGCGCTCGGCCACTTGATGAAACTCGACCTTCGCGATCATCCCCGGCCTCAGGACTTCGTCGCGATTCGGCACCTCGGCCTTCACCATGAAACTGCGCGTACGAAGGTCAGCCGTGGGCTCGATCCGGGTCAGCTTGCCCTCGAGCGAGCGGCCCGAGCCGGCCGCCGTGATCACCGCCTTGCCACCGACGCTCAAGCTGCCGACGTCGCGATCGCTCACCGACACGGACACGACCGCAGGGTCCAGCTTGACCCTGCGCACGCTGGGCGCTCCGGGCGGGGCAACCTCGCCCTGTTCCACGTGGACGTCCGCAACCGTACCGCCGAACGGCGCCCTGACGGTGGTGCGGCGGACTTGAATCTCGGCGATGCGATGCTGGGCGCGGGCGCGCTCCACGCGCGTACGCGCCGCATCCACGCGCGCCTTGGCGATCGAAGCGCCGAGCTTCTCGAGACGCGCCAGCTCGCGTTCGGCTTCCTGCAGCTCCACGAGCGTCAGGTCCCGCTGGGCCACATGCATGCTCTCGTC
>JAKSBK010000350.1 GCA_022361155.1 Pseudomonadota bacterium | reverse complement strand
CCGGGGCCGCGCCAGGTCGAGCCGCACACGGTCGAAGTCGGAGCTCGGGCTCTACAGCTTCCCGACCAGGCGGAGATACGCGAAGGCCGCCGTTCAGGCCGCTCGGCGCGTTCTCCGGATAGAGCGAGCCATAGGTAAGCGCATCCGGGTTCCTCTCGGGAAACGTGTTCAGCAGGTTCTGCGCTCCGATCGCAAGGGTGTAGCTGTCTAGGAACAGTGTTGCGAATGAAGAACATCGCCGGCGTGCCGGGCTCGCTGCAGGAGACTAGAATGGCGCGCGTGGTCGAGACACCTCACGGCGAGCGCGCCTTTTTGACACGGCCCGTACGACGCCCGTTGGGACACCGCAGCGCGGCGGGGCTCGCCCGAAGGATCCCGCCTTGTCTTGGCGTGCTGTGCGGCATCGTAGTGGCGGGGCTCGTTGCGTGCGCGAGCGACCGTCTTGCTGCCGCTGCAGCGCCGGGCGGCAGGCCGTCCGGAAGCACGCACGGTGCCGGCGGCACGGGAGCCCGCGCAACCGCGGGCGTCTTGAGCGGCGCGGCGGGAGCGACTCCTGGCGCTGGCGGTATTGCTGGCGGCACGAGCGGTGGTCTTGCAGGCGCGGGAGCCGGCGGTACAGGTGCGGGCATGGCGGGCGTGCCAGGGAGCGTTGGCGGCGGGATCGCGGGCTCGAGCGCCGCCCCGGCAACCGGCTGCAACGGAATGGCTGCGCTCTGCGCCCGCCGCTACGACGCGGCTGCCTACGCCACGACACACAATGCCATGGCTTCGATGGCGGACGGTTTTCTTGCGCCCAATCAGCACCACGGGATCAAACGCCAGCTCGAAGACGGCATCCGCGCTCTGATGCTCGACCTGCATTACGACGAGACAGGCCAGGCTGCCCTGTGTCATGGCAGCTGCGCTTTCGGCAAGCGCGACCTGCGTAGCGCGCTGGGCGAGATCACGGGCTTTGTGGACACGCATCCGCGTGAGGTCCTGACGCTGATCCTGGAATCCTACGTCAAGGCAAGCGATTTCGAGGTTGCGCTTCGCGATGCAGGCCTGCTGGGGCAGCTCGTAGAGCACGCGCCTGGCACGGCCTGGCCCACCCTGGGCGCGCTCATCGATGCCAACACGCGCCTGGTCGTGCTCGCGGATCGAGAGGGCGGGGCGTTTCCTGGCTACCTTGAGATGTGGTCCGAAGCCTGGGAGGTGCCCTTCGAGGCCAGGACTGTAGCGGACTTCAGCTGCAGCCCCGGCCGCGGCAAGCCATCGAACCCGCTGTTCGTCTTCAATCACTTCTTGACCGCTCCGCTGGCCTCACCCGAACTGGCGCAGATGGTCAACCACGATCCCTTGCTTTCGGACCGGCTGGCTGAGTGCCAGCGCGCGAGCGGGGACCTGCCGAATTTCGTCAGCGTCGACTTCTACAACATCGGCGACGTGCTTGCCGCCACCGCTCGGCTCAACAGCACGCCCTGAGACGGCTGCGCGGGGTGCATGTGCCGGCCGGATTCAGCCTGACGGCGTTGCCTGTAACCACGCGCTGCCGCCACCGCCCGCCAGGCGGGCAGCCATGGCAGCGGTGCCGACGCCGGCCGCACCGCCGGCCGAGCGGGCTTGACACGGTCGGTTCGATGGGCATGTTGGCGCCGTTACGAGCAGCCGGCAGAGGCTGTCAGGAGGCGTGATGGCGGGCGAGAGCACCAGCACACATCGATTCGAGGCTGAGGTCACCCAGGTGCTCGGTCTGGTCATCAACTCGCTTTACAGCAACAAGGAGATCTTCCTCCGGGAGCTGGTTTCCAACGCCGCCGACGCGCTCGACAAGCTTCGCTTTCGTGCGATCGCGGAGCCTGCCTTGCTGCCGGAGGGTCACCGGGCCCGCGTTCGCCTGATACCGAACGAGCGCGACAGCACCCTGACCATCGACGACAACGGCGTCGGGATGACCTCCGAGGAGCTGGCGGACAATCTTGGCACCGTCGCCAAGTCGGGGTCACGGGCGTTCTTGCAGTCGCTCGAGGAAGCCGACCAGAAGAACCTCAACCTCATCGGTCAGTTCGGGGTCGGCTTCTACAGCGCCTACCTCATCTCGGATTCGGTCGACGTGCTGACGCGTGCGGCCGGCGAAAAAGAAGCCTCTCGCTGGTCCTCGGACGGAAAGGAAACCTACACCATCGAGCCGGCCGAGCGCGACGAGGTGGGCACATCGGTCGTGCTGCACGTACGACCGGAACACAAGGACTTCCTGAGCGAGTGGCGGCTGCGTGAGCTCGTTCGCCGCTATTCCGACTTCCTGAGCTATCCCATCGAGCTTCAAGTCACGCGCAGCGAAGCCGGCGAGGAGAAGCGACAGTTCACTGCAATCAACGAGGCCAGTGCGCTCTGGCAGCGCCGGCCCGAAGATGTCACCGATGAGCAGTACGCCGAGCTGTATCGCCATCTCACACGTGACTGGGAACCGCCCCTGGCCCGCACGCATTTTTCGGTGGAGGGCACGCAGATGTTCACCGGGCTGCTGTTCATCCCGCGACGTCCCCCACTGGACTTGTTCAGCCCCGAAGGCCGGCACGGCGTCCGCCTGTATGTCAAGCGCGTGTTCATCATGGACGACTGCGACGAGCTGCTGCCGCGCTGGCTGCGCTTCGTGCGTGGGCTGATCGACTCGGAGGACCTGCCGCTCAACGTATCGCGTGAGTTGCTGCAGGATTCGGTGGTCGTCAGGACGATCCGAAAACAGGTCGTGCGACGCGTCTTGGGGGAGCTCGACAAGCTTGCCGCCTCCAAACCCGACGGCTACCTCGAGTTCTGGCGTAACTTCGGCGCGGTCATCAAAGAAGGGCTGCACTTCGAGCCCGAGCACAAGGATCGCCTTGCGCCTTTGCTGCGCTTCGAGAGCAGCACCGAGCCCGGCAGCCTGGTCTCTTTGCCGCAGTACGTCGCTCGTATGCGCGAGGGGCAGAAGAGCATCTACTACGCCATGGGTGTCTCGCCTTCGATGTTGGCAAACAGCCCCCATCTCGAAGTCCTCAAGAAGCGTGGCTACGAGGTGCTGTTCATGACCGACGGGATCGACCAGTGGGCTCTGGAGGGGCTGACCGAGTTCGATGACAAACCGCTGGCTAACGCCATGGATGCCGAGCTAGAGCTTTCGAACGAATCAGACAGGGCCGCGAGCACCCCTGAGCAGACGAACGAGGCCGGGGAAATCCGGCCGCTCCTCGACCGCTTCGGCAAGGTCTTGGAGGGTAAGGTCAGCGAGGTGCGCGTCTCCAAGCGCTTGACCGATTCCCCTGTTTGCCTTGTCATACCCAAGGGCGGGCTG
>JAKSBK010000349.1 GCA_022361155.1 Pseudomonadota bacterium | reverse complement strand
CCTGGCTGAAAAACTGCTCCGCGTCCTGATACTTGCCTTCGCTGAATGCTTTTTGGCCAGCTTGAAGAAGATCAACATCTTCTGCCAGGGCAATCCCGGAAAATATCGTTGCCAGACCGATCATCAATAAAGCCCCTATGGGAGAAATATTTTTCATATAACGTAGTCCTCAGTTCGGAAATATCGTTTACTATGCCGGAATCCAAATTGAAAAGCGACTTTAATTAGCGGGAAATGTGGGTTGATTGAAGTTTACGAAAGGCGAATATCGCCATCCCTGAAACCTGCAAAAGGGCGAAGTAAATCACTATCCACTGACTGGCGGGAAACTCCGGTTTTTCCGGCCAGTACACCCATGTCAGTGCAGAGCCCCATACCAGCAGTGGCGCCCCCAGACTCAGATATTTCAGGCCCCACCTGCCCCCTTTAAGCCAAATCCACATATTCAAGACACTGATAAAAACCACAAAAAACAGTACGCCCTCCACCGGATCGGCGCTGCGAATTCCCTTTTGCGCCAATTCCTGGTGAACTTTTTCCATTTCTGCCAGCTCTTTCAGAGCCACACAACTGGGTTGCCCTTTTTCCGGGTGGCTTTCGCAATCGAACTGAAATAGCTCTCGCGCCCGGTACCACTTTCCGGCCTGCTCGTATCCCTTCGCCAGATGATAACAGGGGCCATAATTGGCGGGATCGGGTGGACGAAAATGATTCCGGCACAAGGGTTCCAAATGGCGTGCCGCTTTCTCCATTTCGACTAATTTTAAATACTCCTGCCCCAAATAAAAACAGATAGCAGGCTTTTCCTCTCTACAGCGGGTCTCCAGAGGAGCAGCTTCCTCATCGAGGCGGTTCATTTTCCAGGCCAGGTTCAGTAGTGGAGTGCAGGCACGCAAGTGACCGGGACTGGGATGTTTTCTGCATGCAGTGCGATAGAGCTCCAAAGCTCGTTCCTGACGTCCGGATTTCTCTTCCTTAATCCCCAGGGCGAGGCAATAGATGGTTTTTCCTTTGAAACATTGTTGGCGTGCCTGGTTGTCGCTCAACTCTTTTTCATCAGCATAGGTACAGCACACCGATACTAATGAAAGAGTAATTGTCAAAACAGCGTATTTTAAACAATTGAACCCAACCGCACGGAACAAACAACATGAAATCCGGAATGATAGCCGGATATTCAAATATTTGTATGGATTG
>JAKSBK010000348.1 GCA_022361155.1 Pseudomonadota bacterium | reverse complement strand
ACGCCAAGCCGAAGGCGCTCATCACCGAGTACCCCCTGTGGCGTTCCCTGGCCCAGGCCGGTCGGGCGGCGTTTCAGGGCCTTGTGGTCATGGTCAGCGAGGCGCCCGCGATGGCCGACCTGGCAAGCGCCGGCCGCTGGGAAGACAAGGTCGCGACGGATTTCCGCTACGTAGAGCGCGGGCGGCGCGACACTGCCTGCATCGTGTACTCGTCGGGCACGGGCGGCACTCCGAAAGGCTGCATGCTGACGCACGACAGCTACCTCACACAGGCGCAAGCTCTAGGGCGCATGTACCCGATGCAGGAGAGCGATCGCTACCTGTCGATTCTGCCGACGAACCATGCCATCGACTTCATGTGCGGCATGATCGTGCCCTTTCTGTTCGGCGCTGCAGTCGTTCACCAGCGCACCTTGAGGCCCGAGTTCGTGACGTTGACGCTCAAGCGCTGTCGCATCACGCACATGGCCCTGGTACCGCGGATTCTGACGGCGCTGCAGGAGCGCATTCGTCTCAAGCTGGACGGGTTGCCGGCATGGCAGCGGTCGCTCCTGGAGGGTCTGCTCGAGCTCAACGACCTGGCTACGGCGCGCGGTCCCCGGCCCGAGCTGTCCCGTTTCTTGCTCAAGCCCATTCACGATGAGTTTGGCGGCGCGCTCAGGCTGATTTTTTGCGGCGGCGCCTTTGTGGCTCCCAAGAGCGCGGAGTTCTTCTACCGACTCGGCATACCCGTGGTTATCGGGTACGGTCTGACCGAGGCCTGTGCGGTGGTTACGCTCAACGATCTGAGCCCTTTTCGTGCGAACACGGTGGGCAAACCCGTCGACGGCGTCGAGGTCGCGCTGCGGAACCAGGACGAACGTGGAGTCGGTGAGGTCTGCGTGCGGGGTCCGGCTCTGATGAGCGGCTACCTGGACGCGCCGGATCTGACCGAGCGCACGCTGATACGCGGTTGGCTCAAGACAGGCGACCTCGGCAGCTTCGACGCCGCAGGACACCTGCGCTTGCTCGGACGTGCCAAAGACATGATCGTGACCCAGGGCGGCAAGAACGTGTACCCCGAGGACGTCGAGGCGAGCTTCGACGGTTTGCCCGGCTGCCTGGAGCATTGCGTGTACGCGGCTCAGTACCTGTGGCCCAGCGGGAATCTAAGTGACGATCGGCTGCTGATAATCCTGCGGCCGGAAGGCACGCGGCTCACTCCCTCGACCGTCGAGGAGCTGCGCAGACGCAACCGCGGGCTCCTAGAGCACAAGCGTGTAGCGGGCTACGTGCCCTGGGTCGCGGAGTTCCCCCGCACGGCGTCGTTGAAGATCAAGCGACACGAGCTCGCACGCGTGCTGCGGGAGCAACTGGACAGCGATGCTGTCGCGACGCTGGAGAAGCGCTTACGGAACGCCTCGTAGCCATAGTGAACCCCGCGGCCGGCGGGGGACGCTGCGGCCGGCTCGCGGACCAAGGGTTGGCTCGCCTGCAGGCGGCAGGGCTGTGTGTGGAATCACGGTACACATGCGCGCCAGGGGACGCCGTGGCGCTGGCAGCCGATGCCTATGCGTCGGGATGCCGTGATTTCGTTGCGGTGGGAGGTGACGGGACCGCCTACGAGGTCGTAAACGGGATTTTCAAGCACAGGCGACCCGACGATCACGCCTCGCTCGGCTTCTTGCCGATGGGGACGGGAAACTCGTTCTTGCGCGACTTCATGGACAGCGGCACCGAGGGTGCGATCGAAGCGCTGGCGAGCGGCCGCCGGCGAGGCTGCGACGTGATCCGACTCACCCATCGTGACGGAGTGCTGCATTTCATAAATATCCTGAGCCTGGGTTTTGTGGCTCGGGTGTGCGAGCTGACGAATCGACGTTTCAAGCTGTTCGGGCCGGCCGGCTACGCCCTCGGAGTCGCCGGCGCCTTGCTCGGGCTGCGGCCCTACCAGCTACGCATGCGAGCGGATGGCCACGATCTGCCTCGGCCCACGACCTTCGTGTCGGTAAGCAACAGCCGCTTCACCGGCGGCAAGATGATGATGGCTCCCGCGGCGGACACGGGCGATGGTTTGGCGGACGTGATCTCGGTCGGGAAACTAGGCAGATTGGCGCTGCTCAAGACGTTTCCCTGTATCTATGCCGGCACGCACATCCGGCACCCCGCCGTCGCAACCGAGCGGGTCCACAGCATAGAGTTCGACACAGACGAGGAGACGGACCTCATGATCGATGGAGAAGTTCTCAGGCACGTTCCCAAGCGACTGGACGTGCTGCCTGGAGCACTCCAGGTTCGGGTCTAAGGGCCCTAAGGGCCCTAAAGGCCATCTGACGATCGGAGCACGTGGTGGGTCATACGAGCACGGATGGACGCAGTCAGCGGGCCGAGGCAAAGCGTCAGGCGCGGCGCGCTCAGATGCTGCGAGCGGCGGAGGCCCTGTTCAGCAGCCGCGGCTACTACGCAACATCCGTGGCGGATGTGATCGAAGCCGCGCAGGTGTCGAGGGGTACTTTCTACCTGTACTTCGATAGTAAAGAGACACTATTTCACGAACTGGTAGACGAGTTCGTCGCGCGCATCACCAGTGTGGTCAGGATCGTCGACCCGGCAGCTCCGGATCCCACGCAGCAAATCTACGAGAACATCCGGCGCGTGGTGGATGTCATGTTCGACAACCGCGAGCTGGCTATTCTTGTCTTGAGACAGGCTGCGGGCGTGGACCCGCGAATCGATGACAAGATCGATGGCCTGCACCGATTCATGCATGAAATGGTGGCCGGCGCGCTGGCCAACGGCGCAACCTGGGGCATTACGCGTCCCGTCAACGATCGGATCGTTGCCACCGCGTTGGTTGGATCGGTGAGCCAGGTGTTCCTGCAGTACGGAGCGAGCCAAGAGGTCGACGTTGCAGGTCGTGAGGCGATCGCACGTGCCTTGTTTGACTTGTGCTTGCGCGGACTCTTGGCGAATCGATGACCGCGGGCGCGTGAACGTCGACGATGATCGTGTTTTCTTGGCTTTGGTCCCTGCTCGCCTGGCCTACGGCTTTCCTGTGGCTGATCTTGGTATGGGTGGCGTGCTTCGTGTGGTCACGTTTCGTGCCCCCGCACCGCTTTCAGCATACCTGGCCGGCCAGCGCGGTTTCTTGGATCCTCTATCTGAGCGGCAGCCGGCTCAGGCTGCATTACCATCCTGCGTATGATCCGAAACGCCTCGGTGTGTACTGCCAGAATCACACCAGCATGATGGATGGGCCTGTGGCACTGGCGGCCATTCCGGTGCCCTTTTGCGGCGTGGAGAACAGGGCCCACTTTCGACTTCCGGGCTATGGCTGGCTGATGAGCCTGGCAGGTGGGATCCCGGTGCCCAAGAAGGCGGGAGGTCGCCTGCTGGGTATCATGGAGGTCGCTTCACGCAGGGTGGCGTTGGGCTGCTCGATCCTGGCCTTCCCCGAGGGTGGGCGTACCATCGACGGCAGCGTGCGTCCCTTTCATCGCGGCGCGTTCTTCTTGGCGCGGCATTTGGGGGCACCTATAGTGCCCGTGGCCGTCCGGGGACTGCGACGGGTCCTACCCAAGGGGGCGTTCGTGCTACGGCCGGCACCGATCGTCGACGTCTACGTGGGGCCGCAGATTGAGACGAAGCGCTTGAGCGATGAGCAACTGGTTCGAATCGCCGAGGGGGTACGGCAGATGATCATCGCCTACGTGGAACGCGGCGAAATGCTCTCGCATGTAAGCCCCGCTCGCTGGCAGGTCCCCGAACCGTCCCCCGCGGGCTTGTCCGCCCATGCAGCGGCTGCGAACGAACGAGCGGCAGACTAGTTTACATCGTGCAGTCCTGCCGACCCAACGTGTGCAGTGGTGGGAAATCGTGTTTGCTTTTATATCAGGATCGCACAGTGCAAACGTATCCCGTGCCGCTGCGCGCTGACGGCAGGCAATACCGGTAGAGCTCGGTCAGCTCGGGGTCCGGACGAAACAGGTGGGTCCGGCGCAGCGTGCGGCGCGTGACCATCACGGTCATTCCAGGGACGATGTAGCGTGGTTGCGTCATGCTTCGCACACCGCACCAAGCGTGCCGGACACCACCGCAGCTCATTTCGCACACTTACGCTACCGGTGGTGGCGAAAGTGCCGGCGCACGCCGGCGGACGCCAACTCGGGTCGGGCCGGCCGGCCGGCCGTCGTCAAACCCAACGTGGCGGAAAAGGGACTGGAGCCGCCGCCCGGTCCACCGAAGAGCCGCGAAGGCGCTGTCGTCGTCGAGAGCCGAACGTAGGGTATCCAACGTGCTGTCGATGTGGGCAGGGAGTTCCCGGAGCAGCTCATCGAAAGCGGGGATCTT
>JAKSBK010000347.1 GCA_022361155.1 Pseudomonadota bacterium | reverse complement strand
GCTCGGCCTCGTGAACATGAAGGGCAGAATCTACGACGCGCATATGGGGAGGTTTTTGACGCCGGACCCCTTTGTGCCCGAGCCGGGCAACAGCCAGTCGTGGAATCGGTATAGCTATGTGGTCAATAATCCGTTGAATTGGACAGATCCCAGTGGGTTTACAGAGTGCCCGACGGACTACACGTTTGCCCCGTCGCTCGGCTACTACTCATGTATCTGGAACGGCAATACCCATGACCCTAATATTGAGGAAATCACAGTCACGGGGCGCAGCGGTGGAACGCCAGCCTATTGGGGCGCTCATTACTTGGGGTTTGGGGGCGGCTCTCTGTGGGATGCACCTATCCTGGGTTCGGCGGGCGCGACGGGGTCTGGTAGTGCCGGAGGACCTGACAGTTTTCAGCCAGCAGCAAATACCAAGGATAATGCGAAGCTGAAGCAGAAGTTGAAGTCTCTGGGTCTCGATCCGTCGAAGCTTCCCGCCACGGTGCCTCCTAGGCCGATCAAGGGCCCGGGCGAGCATTTCCAGAATCCGAACTCGCTTCTCAAGTCGCTGCTGGATGCGATCGCCGCCATGCGAAACCATCAGGGGTTCGGGAAGCCGGGGATCGAGCTCACTTCTCAGATTCGTGATCACTTCAAGGGCACCTATTATGAAAGGATAGGGGCGCATGCTGATTTCGCGGATCCCAGTGCTACGATACGGATTCATTCAGACACTTTGTTGACGATTCACAGTCATCCGCCTGGGCCACGAAGGATATCCCAGCGAGATCGGGCCAGCGCGAGCGAGTCAGGAATTCTTGGAGTAGTCGTTCATCCTCGAGGCCCCGCACAGATTTACGGAGTATTCGACGGAACACTGCAGACACTAGACGTGGAGCCACATAGAAGAAGGAGGCGAAGGTGACGAGGCGACGCCCCATCGAGATTACGAGGATTCAACAACTACGACCGCTATGCGGGGTAGTCTGTAGCGCTGTGCTAGCCGTACTGGCAACCACGTCACTGGGCTGCGGCCGCTCTGACGAACCAAGCGCAGCGAAGGCGCTTGGCAAGGAGTTGCCGAGCGACGTTTCGCTGGTGTCGCTGATCGCGGTACCGGAGCGCTACAACAAGAAGAAGATCAGGGTGACGGGGTTCGCGGTGTACGAGTTTGAGCATACGGCCCTTTACCTTACGAAGGAGCACTGGGACTACGGTTCGGGCCAGAATGCGGTTTGGTTTGTTTCCGGAAGTGAGGAGATATCCAAACGCGCTGGGGCGCTGAACCGGAGCTGGGTGCTATTGGAGGGAGTCTTCAACAGCGAGCATCATGGGCACCTGTCCGGCTTCAGTGCTGCTATCGTAGATGTTTCACGATTTGAAAAGGTCGCCGATCACCGTGCAGTAGAAAAGGACCTGGAGGAGTACCGTAAGAGCGAGGAGGAGAAGGAAAAGGCTCCGGAGGGCGATTCGCAACCTTAGGAATTGACCGACGAGAAACGGAGAGGATAGTCACTACTACGAGGGCGCACGAGAAACGGACCGACGTTGACCGCTGAAGGGGCGTGCTGACGAGAAACCGACAGAAAGGATGAAGTGGCGCACGCCGGGGGACGGGTAGCGAGAATCTGACCGGGGTTCGCCATCGAGGGTCGTCACGCCGGGGCGTTCCGATCCGGATGCGGTAGGTTTGAGAGCACAACACGCTGGGTGGTTCCTGGCGGCCGGGCCCGACGGCCGGCGGTGTGAGAAACTGACCGGGGTTGCCGGCCCAGGGTCATGGCATCCGGGCGCAGCAGTCAGCTTTTGACCATCGCATGAGCGGGTGGACGAACGGCGCTGTGGAGGTGGTCCGAGAAGCCCGCGACGTGCAGCGACAGCGGTGTTGTGCACGGCGAAGTTTGCGAGGGACGGAGCGATGCGGCCGGATTTTCGTCCTCCGGTCCCCCCTGCCCGGACGACGACAGGTCATCCCTGCCCACAAGTCACTCCCACACCTAGCCTAGCCAGGCGTGCTGAGCTCGCCCTCCAGATGAGCCACGACCACGGCGGCGGCTGCATCGCCGGTGATGTTCACGGTGGTGCGAAACATGTCCAGGATTCGCTCCACGCCGAGCACCAAGGCGATGCCTTCCACGGGAACGCCGGTCTGCTGCAGGACGATCACGAGCATCATCATGCCGACCCCGGGTACGCCCGCAGTCCCGATGGAGGCCAGCGTGGCTGTCAGGACGATGGCCAGCTGATCCAGCGCGGACAGCGGGATGCCGTAGACCTGCGCGATGAACACCGCCGAGATACCCTGATACAGGGCAGTGCCGTTCATGTTTATCGTCGCGCCCAAGGGCAGGACGAACGACGCGATGGCCTTCGAGACGCCGAGCCTCTCCGTGCAGCACTCGATGGTGACGGGTAGCGTCGCAGACGAGGACGAGGTGGAAAACGCGATGCCTTGCGCCGGCCAGACCCCTCTGAGAAAGCGTCCGGTCTTCACTTTGGTCAGGTAGCTGACAAGCGGTGCGTACGTGAAGTTGAGCAGAACAAGGCCCAGGCACGTGATGACGGTGTACTTGGTCAGGAGCACGAGGATGTCGAACCCGAACTGACCGACTACCGCTGCGATCAAAGCGAACACACCGTAAGGAGCAAGCTTGATCACGAAATGAACCATCACGATCATCGCGTCGTTTACGCCCTCGAAAAAGGTCACCACAGCGTCTTTTCGTGGCGTACTGACGAACAGGATCGCGACGCCCATGAACATCGCGAAGAAGATTATCTGCAGCATCTTGGGCCGCGGCCCTGCCGCAGCAGTAAGCGGGTTGGTGGGCACGATGTCGAGCAGGGTGTCCACGGCGCTTGGCTTGCTCTGCGCTGTGGACACCTTGTTCTGCGCCTGCTCGCTGTAGCTAGCCAGGATCTGGCTTTGCGTTTCGGCCCCGAGCCCCGAGCCCGGTTCGAGCACGTTAGCAAGCAGCAGGCCGATCCCGACCGAGAGCGCCGTGTAGCCCAGATAGAAGACCACCGTCCGGGCGCCAATACGGCCGAGCTTCTTGATGTCACCTAGGCTGGCCGTGCCCACGAAAAGGGACGCGAACACGAGCGGCACGACCACCATGAAGATGAGCCGGATGAAGAGCTTGCCCACGGGTTCGAAGACCCTGATGTCCGGTCCGATCAGTAGACCCGCGAAGGCGCCGAAGAACAGCGCGATCAGGATCCGGGTTGGCAGCTTGAGTGGGAGCAACCCGAGCGCGAGAAACAGCAGCGGAACAAGCAGGGCCATGAAGGTCTGCTTGTCGCTGAGCTTCTGGAACAGGCCGAGCGATGGGCCAACAAGGAGCCCGAGGAGCGTGGCGGCCCACAGGGCGAGGTAGATCTTCCAGAATCGAGGGATCGTCCAGCTCACCGCGACGCTCTTTCTCGCTTGTGACGGCGCCGGCGTCAGCGAGCCACAACAACGGGACAGGGACTGTGGCGCACGGTTTTTTCGGCCACGCTGCCGATCAGCAGATGCGCGAGTCCGGTGCGACCATGCGACGACACCACGATCAGATCGATGTCGTGGTCGCTGGCGTACCTGCACAGAGCGTCGGCGGGACTGGCGGCGTTGATTAGGCGCAGGGCGACCTCGGCCAGATCGCCTAGCCGCTCACGGCGCAAGCGCTCGAGGTCTTCGGTGAGGGATTCCTCGATGGCGCAGGGCTCGTCCTCGGCCTTGCCAGCCCTGTCGGCGAGACCTGCTGGAGCACCAAGGTACACGTGAGCGAGCGTGATCCTGGCTCCTGTGAGCTTGGCCAGCTCGCAGCTGAGGTCGAGCCCAAGCACGGAGGCCGGCGAGAAGTCGGTCCCGACGAGCATGTGTTGGGTCAAGGCCATAGCGCTGTCCGGGCGAGATGCGTCCCACCAACGTGAGCACACGTTCGAAAACGCTGGTGCGCGACCCTCAGCTTCGGCCAAGGCCCTGAATGCCCTACCGGCGCTCGCGCCGGGCAGCTCAAGTCGCGCAACGAACCGTTGTGGTCGGCTGCCTGCCCACCCTTGTGGCAAGCCCTTGTGATGAATCGTCGTGCCTGGTCAGCAGCCTAGCACGCACGCGCGTTGACCCCCTCCTTGCACTCCTTGGACCTCGCGGCAGATTCCACCGACCGGGCTGTTGCAGACCCTGCTCTCGCCCTGGCACCTTGGAGGCCTGCCGCCGAGCAGACACATGCGTTGGTTGCCGAATTGGCCGCAGATGAAAGGGGGCGGGCAGAAGCCGCCCAGAGGCCCGCCAAAGCCGCCGGCACCCCAACCTGGGCCAAAGCCGCTGACTCCAAAGCCGCCGACGCCCCAGCCGCCGCCCCAGACACCGCCAAGGCCGCTGGCACCCCAACCTGCTGGGCCAAAGCCGCTGACACCTACGACACCACCAAAGCCGCCGAAGCCGGCTACGCCTGGACCTACGTTGTTGGTGCAGCCGGCGCCGAGCAACGCCAAACAAGCCACAAGAGCGAACGACAGAGTGGCGCGATGTCGCGGTTGCGCCGTCTTTCGGACAAACATGACTGACCTCCATGCTGAGCAGGACCACGCTCGCCCTGCTTTCCAGCCCTTCATAGCACGACTTACGGATATTCCCCACCAAAACGCAATTATGCGTCTTGCAGGTTACATGGTGTTCCAGTGCAGCACACGTCTTCGTACGGGTACTGCGCTTTTGTGGGCGCTGTGTTCCAATTTTGCACGCAGAGATTGGGGGGCGACACTTGGGTCCCGTGCTGCCAAAACCAGTGCCTGTTTCGAAACCCCGGAGCATGGGGCAGCGCCGCTGGAGCCCGATGGCGTCTTGGCCAGCCGAGGCCAACCGAGGTATGTGCAGCGAGGGCGGGCTAGGGCCGAGCGCAAGGCGGCACTGCCGGCAGCCCCGCGCCGCAAGCGGGGCGACGGGAGCGAGCTGCAGCGGGCGCTAGCAGCCGACAACGCAGGATGGCTGCCCCCGCACTTCACGACAGATTCCGCCGAGAGGGTTGTTGCATACCCGGCCTTCGTTGAAGCAGGGCGGCGGCGTAAGGGCGCCGAGCGGCATGCACATTCGCCGGTTATCCCACGAGCTGCATACGTAGCCCGGTGGGCATCCGAAGCCGACCGCCGGCCCGCCAAAGCCCGAAAAGCCCCAGGGGGTAAAACCGCTGGCGCCAAAGCCCGAAAAGCCCCAGGGGCTGAAGCCGCTGACACCAAAGCCGCTGACACCAAAGCCGCCAAAGCCGGCTACGCCTGGCCCTACGTTGTTGGAGCAGCCGGCTGCGAGCATCATCATACAGGCCGCAAGCGCGAACGCCATAGCGGCGCGACGTCGCGGTCGCGCCGTCTTTCGAACAAACATGACTGACCTCCATGCTGAGCAGGGCCACGCTCGCCCTGCAATCTCGCCTTTCATAGCACGACTTACAGACATTAACTTACAAAAACCCAAATAAGCGACTTACAGATTACAGGTGTTCCAGAGCAGCACATGCCTTCGTACGAGTACTGCGCTCTTCTGGGATCCGTCGTCGAAACTTGCGGGCAGCGATCGGGGGCCTTCTCGGCTGCTCATCAGGAAGCTATCATCACACACCTATGTTCAGGTCACTCGCGGTCCAGGCGTTCGCAGGAGTCTCCGTGCTCGCTTGCTCAGCACCTTACTTCGGGTGACGCGGCGGCTGGGAGCGGCGCTATCCACACACTGGCTATCTCCCTGTATTCGAAGGCGGCGCAGCGCCGCTGGATGGGATGGATCGAAATCGAAAGTGGCGATGTTGTTTTGGCCCGACGCCTTAGCACGGCACACAAGGGCCATGGGCTCAGTACCGGTGCCGATTCGGGTCCGATAGCGTGCGTGTACCGGCTCGACGGTGTACATAGCCTGCCTGGATGAACAGAGCATTCGCTGGGACGGCGGGTGCGTGGGAGCTCGAGGCTACGACGGGTAGACCGGCGTGCGGTAGGCGTACGGTTCCCGCAACATGATGGATCAGGCAGGTTGCATGCTCTTGGCTGGACAGACCGGGACGGGACCCCGCCTGGACCGCGCCCGTTGCAGCGCATTGGTGTTGCTGTTGGCCATCGCCTTGGGCGCATGCGCGTCCAGCCAGGGACCCTACTCGTTTGTAGACCGCGCCGGACGTGTGGTTCGCGGCGGGCTACGGTTCGCCAGTCCCTATTCCGAGGGCATGGCGGCGGCTCGAGTGAGCGGTCGCTGGGGGTATCTTGACGCCTCGGGCCACTGGGCGATCAAGCCTCGGTTCCGTGACGCGGCGAGCTTCTCCGAGGGCATGGCATGGGTCCGGCGCGAGGACGGCGCGGCCGGCTATGTGGATCATGACGGCAACTGGGTGCTGGGCCCGACAGGAGGAACGATCGTGTCCCCGGGGCGGCGAAGCGACGCGGGCACGAGCTCGGAGCGCCGCGCCCGCAGGGTGCCGGCCGAGCACCTGCGCTACCCCATGGGCGAGTTTCACGAAGGGTTGGCGCCGGTGCGCATCGAGGGCGTGTCGCAGCTCGTTCTGCCGGATCGTCGAAGGCTGTCGCTTTCCCCTCACAGTTACGGCTTTGTCGACGGGATGGGGCAGGTGGCCATCGCTCCGGCTTTCGATGAGGTGTCCCACTTCGAGCAGGGGCTGGCCGAAGTCTGGCTCGGTTCGCCGCTTTCTCAGGCTGTGATCGATACGACGGGTGCCTATGTGGTGCCACCGATCATGCAGCAGTTCGCGCTTCGTTCCGGCATCACGTGCATGCGCAAAGGCCACTCGAGGGTCCTGACCGACAGCGGTATGGACGTGATCCGCGACATCTCTGAATATGGACTGCTCCAGACGGGGTTGGGTCGCAAGCAGATCGTGCTCGGAGAGCCGATTCCGCCCTTTTCCAAGCAGGATGCCGTGTGCATTTTTCACGAAGGCTTGATGCCCGTCCACAAGGACGGCAAGTACGGCTTTCTGAACCGCCGTGGCGAGCTGGCCATTCCGCTAGCTTTCGACGAGGTGCGCCATTTCGCCGATGGTTTGGCCGCTGCCCGCGCCGGCGGGCGTTGGGGCGCCATCAACAAGCGGGGGCGCTGGGTGATACCGGCGCGCTTTGCGGAGCCTTTTCGCTTCTCGGAGGGGCTAGCAGGCGCTACCAAGGCCAGGGACGGGCTCATAGGCTTCATCGACAAGCGAGGCGTGTTCGTTATTCCTCCTCGCTACACGTACGCTGACGAGTTCAGTCACGGCAGGGCGCTCGTGTCCACGGCCCCGCGCAGCTCACCACCCAGCTTGGTCGCCACGTTCTAGGCATTAGGCGTCGGGTCAGAAAACCATCGCTACTTCGATTTCGATCCATTCCGTGCAGCGGCGTCGCGCCGCCCTAGCAGACGAGAATCTTGCGAGCAAGCGCGGGCTCAGGCGCAAGAGTTGCGAGCTCGGGACCATGCGAAACACCGGCTTCGAGGGCCGGGCTCGGTTCGATCGTGGCGCATCGCGGTTCGATCGTGGCGCATCGCGGTTCGGTCGTGGCGCACTGCGGCCCGCCAGAGGACAGCAGGGGTGGCCTGGATTCTGCTTGTGCCTTCAAGTACCTGTTAGAGCCTCCTGGTCTGGGTAACGCGGGGTTCCTGAAGGACCTCGATCAGACCACACCAGGATCCCATGTTGGAGGTACGCGATGACTCGCATCAAGACGATACTGTGTCCCGTCGACTTCTCCGAAACCGCAGAGGTCGCGTTCAACTACGCGCTGGATTTGGCAGGAAGCCTGGGAGGCCAAATACACCTGCTCCACGTATATCAATTGCCTATCTACTCCCTCCCTGATGGGGGTGTGGTTGGTGGCGCGAGCTGGGACCATCACATGCGCGAAGCAGCTCAGAAGGAGCTTGACGAATTCCTGCAGAAGCATCGCGACGCTTCCGTCAAGGTGACTCCGCATATTGCGCAGGGTCTTCCCCACATGGAGATCAATCGCGCCGCCACAGAGAACGCGGCAGACCTTGTCGTGATGGGCACCCATGGGCGCAGCGGCCTTTCTCACCTCCTGATGGGCAGCGTGGCCGAGCGTGTGGTGCGGACCTCGGAGCTACCTGTGCTGACTGTTCGCGGCCAGCGCAAGTCCAGGTAGTTCGCGTCGACGGGGCCCGCCACCCGAATTTCGTAGGCTGTGCGTCGCGGTCTGGGCAGTGCACAGGTTTTCCTTGACAGGCCTGCGGCCGCGTGCTCCGGTGAGTGATGCTCCCGTTCGCGGGAGCAGGCCCGCGCGGTTTCGCCCCCCCGCCGCGCGGGCCGTTTTTTTCTGATTCTCTCTATACCTCAAGATCCTCTGCCGAGGTACTAGTGTGGGTGCTCCGGCGGCAGTGGCGGCTTCAGGC
>JAKSBK010000346.1 GCA_022361155.1 Pseudomonadota bacterium | reverse complement strand
GGCCAGACCGCCAGCGCCACCTAAGCCGCCCGCACCGGCCAGGCCGCCAACACCGCCCAGGCCGCCAACACCGCCCCGGCCACCCACGCCGCCAGCGCCACCTAAGCCGCCCGCACCGGCCAGACCGCCAATACCGCCCCGGCCACCCACGCCGCCAGCGCCGCCACCGATGCCACCCAAGCCGCCTCGGCCACCTAGACCGCCAACGCCGCCGATGCCACCAGCTCCGCCCCGGCCACCCACGCCGCCAACGCCGCCCCGGCCGCCCAAACCGCCGGCACCACAAACGCCAACTATACCGCCCGCACCGCCCCGGCCGCCCACGACGCCAGCACCGGCTCCCCCGCGAACGCCAGCGATTGCACCGCTTCCTGCCCTGGGAACGTCCACTCCCCGACTGCTGCAAGCGCCGGCCACAGCGATCGACACGAGACCTAAGCCAAAGGAACTAACCAAGCGAAATGCATACATAGGGGTGAACAGTAGCTGAAGTCGGCAGGCGATACAAGTCTCAAGATAAGTATACTGATCTGGGATAGGCTCCTACGCAGGACGCCACAGGAAATCACGGCCTGGCAAGGCGCCGGCCAAGTCGGTCGCTATCACACCGAGATTCTTATTGACCCGTACGGGCAGGCAGCCTGCATAGAGACCTTGGAACACCAGCCTATTGTGAATTGACTTACACTTGCCAAATGGGCCAGGTCGGCAAGACTATGGCCGCATCGCGGCTTCGAGGGCCGCCCAGCGGTGAGTGAGGGGCTCGGAGTACCGGCCATGAACAGCGCGAGAGGGCGAGCACAAACGAGGCACAAGCTCGCAGATGCGTTCGCGCTGACCCTGGCACTCGCTCTCGTTGGCTGCAGCCTGGACCGGGCACCCTTGGGTCAAGATGCGAGCGGCGTAGGTGCCGGCGGCTCCGCGCCAGGCCCTGGCCCGGCCCCGGCTGACGGCGGTTCCCTGCCACCTACGGGGCCGGACGCCGGGCAGGGTCACGCAGGCGGCGGAGGAGCGGCCGGAGGCGGCGCCGCGGGTGACTCCGGAGCAGCGCCACCCGAACCGGCGCCCTGCGGCCGGCACATGCACGGGGGTTCGGTCTACCTGTTCTGCCACGACGTGATGCAATGGCTGGACGCGCGCGGCTGGTGCCAGGCGCAGGGCTACGACCTGGTGATCATCGACGACCGGGGCGAAGACCGTTGGCTCTGGAACACGGCCGCACGCGAAAGCGGCCTGCCGGGCGTGGACTGGTGGATCGGCCTGCACGATCCGCTGGGCGTCTACGCGTTCGAATGGGTGGATGGCACGCTCGCGTGGGATCAGGGTACGCCGCTGGGCTACGTGAACTGGGCTCCCGGCCGTCCGGCCGGCGTCGGTTCCTGCGTGGAGCAAGACCCGTTTCGGGGAGACTGGAAGGAGGTGGGATGCGCTCAGCGCCAAGCTTTCATCTGCGAGCTGCCGGCGGTGCCTTGATTCAAACAAGGGCGTCTTGCGACCCATCCGGAGGCCCACCCCTATGAAGAGCGTCACATCCAAGATCACCACCTTGCGTCGTGCGACCGCGGTAGGCAGCGTGCGGGCGTCCCCTGGTGCGATACAGCGCCTGCGTGAAAACGACCTGCCAAAGAAGGACGTGCTCGTGGTGGCGCGGGTGGCGGCCATCGCCGCGGCCAAGAGGACCCCGGACCTGATCCCCTACTGCCATCCGCTGCCGATCGACGCGGTGTCGGTGGACTTCGAGCTCGCTGGCGACCGCATCGACATCACGGCCAGTGTGGAGGCCATCTACAAGACGGGTGCCGAAATGGAGGCGCTCACCGCAGTCAGTGCGGCCGCGTTGACCATCTACGACATGCTCAAGCCCGTGGATTCCGAGCTCGAGATCTGCTCGCTGCGATTGCAGGCGAAGCAGGGAGGCAAGAGCGACTTCAAGGACCGCCCGCCCGCTGGGCTTCGCGCCGCGGTGCTTGTGACTTCGAACGGAGTATTCGCGGGAACGCGGCCCGATCGAGCCGGGCCCGTCGTACGAGCCTGCCTCGAGGACTATGGGCTCCGGCCGCAGTTCGAGGTGGTCTCGGACGACCTCGAGCAAATCGAAGCGTCGCTCAGGAAGCTGGTAGCCGCGGAGGTCGATTTGATCCTGACGGTCGGAGGCACGGGCCTGAGCCGGCGGGATGTCACCGTGGAGGCCTCACGCAAGCTGATCCAACGGGAGATACCGGGCGTGGCAGAGGCAGCCCGGGCCCACGGTCAGGCACGCACGCCGTACGCCATGCTTTCGCGCGCAACCGCAGGCCTCTGCGGTCAGAGTCTGATCGTCAACCTGCCGGGATCGTCGAAGGGAGCCCAGGAGAGCATGGACGCGCTTTTTCCAGGGCTGTTCCATGCTTACCCCATGCTGGGGTACAGGGACGGACCTCGGTAACTATATATCATTGAAAACCGACAACGATCCGGCACGAGCGCAGCCGTTCGCCGAGACCTGAACGGTGAGGCACGAGCAGAAGGTAGCTCGTCTGCGGGGCTCGAAGGGCGCGGATCGGCGCTCTAGGGAGACTCCTTGGCGAAGGCCTCGTGCAGGATGTCGATGCCCTCATCCAGTTCGCTGTAGGGCGTGACGAGCGGCATCATGCACTTGATGACCTCGTCCTCGAGGCCGCTTCGCTCCACGATCAGACCCAACTGGAAGGCCCTGGCCGATACCCTGGCTGCGAAATCGGCATTGGCACAGACCACGCCGAGCATCATGCCGCGCCCTGTGATCTCGGCGATGTGGGGCGCAAAGCGGTCCAGGAGGGCTTGGAGGCGCTTGCGCAAGTAGACGGCCTTGTCCAGGACGCTGTTCGAGAATGCCGGCGTTCGCCAGTACTCGTTGATCATCGCGGTCGCGGTCACGAAGGCATGGTTGTTGCCACGGAAGGTGCCGTTGTGCTGGCCTGGCTGCCACAGGTCAACGGAACGCTGTAGCAGAACCAGGGAGATCGGTATCCCGTACCCGGACAGGGACTTCGACAGGGTGATGACGTCGGGCGTGATGCCGGCTGCCTCGAAGCTGAAGAAGGTCCCCGCGCGCCCACAACCCGCCTGAATGTCGTCGACGATCAGCACGACGCCCCACCTCCGGCAAGCCGCCTCGAGCCGCCGGAGCCACTCCACGCTGGCGGCTCTGAGCCCTCCCTCACCCTGGATGCACTCCACGATCACTCCGGCAGGAAGCGAACCCATGGCCGAGCGCTTGGAGAAGAGCTCTTCCAGGAATGCGATGGTGTCGCCGCCGGGACCCAGATCGCCGACATAGGGCGCCTCGAGGGAGTTGCCCAACCGAACCCCGGCCCCTTCCCGGCACACCTTGTTTCCCGTTACGGCGAGGGAGCCCAGCGAAACGCCGTGAAAGCCGCCTTTGAAAAAGACGATGTCGGTGCGACGCGTCGCTCGCCGGGCAATCTTCAGCGCGGCTTCGACGGCGTTCGTGCCCGTCGGACCCGTGAACTGCACCACGTATTCCAGTCCGCGAGGCGCCAGGATCGTGCTCTGCAAGGTCTGCAGGAACTTGGCCTTGGCCACGGTGTACAGGTCGAGGCTGGTCGCGACTCCATCCTGCGCGATGTAGTCGATCAACGCCTGTTTGAGCACAGCGTTGTTGTGCCCGTAGCTGAGGGCCCCTGCGCCGGCGAGAAAATCGAGGTAGCAGCGGCCGCTCGAATCCCAGAGCTTGCTCCCCACGGCCCGCGCAAAAACCAGCGGGAACTGCCGCGAATAGGATCGCACGCGGGATTCGTACCGCGCGAATACGTCGGCCTCGTTGGGCCAGCCACCTCCGGCGACGGGCATCATCAGGCTTGGACTCCTTGGCAGCCATCGCAAAGGATAACCGCTGATCGACCGCGGCGCTTCGTTCTCGAGGGCTCGCTCGCAGGTTTGCTATCCACCGTGCCGAGCGCTCGCCGCCGCCGCCTCGTGGGTAGGCCGCGGGGATGTAACGCAGAGATCGGTTGCCGGCGGCGTCTCTGACTTTCCAAGGTCCTTGGCTGGATTGCCGGCCCAGGTACTTCCGTCTTCGGGACGCTCGCCCTTCATCAGGTACGAGTCAGCGGCCAGATAGACGCGATCGCCTGTCTCCACGCCATAGTGGACGAAGGACCCAGGCCCCAGAGTGCACGAAGCCCCGATTCTCACCCGGTCTGTCTTGAAGGCGCCCTCCTCCAAGGAATGGCCCTGTACGATCGACTGATCGTTGAAGGTCGCGAAGTCCCCCACCGAAATCAGGGTCTTGTCGAGGAAGGCGCAGCCATCGTCGAAGACCCGCTTGCCCTGCCGTACACCGAGGAGCCTGGAAATCACGTTCCGGAAGGGTGTTCCCGAGAGGATGCCCGCGAACGGGTGGCCAGAGAGCTTCCAGTGACGCTCGTGGCGCCAGAACCGCCGGTCGTACAGCGTGACGAGCAGCTTTGGCGTCAGTCGTCCGAATCCGAGGCTGGCCCGCTCGATGCCGGCAAAAAGACCGAAGGTGAAGGCCGGCATGAAGGCTAGCAGGGCGCAGAGCCCCCAGAGCTCGCGCTGATAGTGAAGGATGACCCCCAGGTGCCCGACAAACAAAACGCCGAAGGTGTAGAACCAGTGAGCCAGCAGGAAGATGAGGATCGTCACCGTGTTGTAGGCGAGCTTGCGGGCCAGCTTCTTGGCAAGCTCTCGCCCGCGATATTTCGGCATCGCGCGAGCGTCCCGGCTGACGGCCCTCGGAATCTCGAAGGCCGGAGAGCCCAAGAGCCCCGTGTCCTGGCGGATGGGCCCGGTGGTCGGCACCATGACTTTTGTCCCGAGCAGACAGTTGGCTCCGGTGCAGGCGCCGGCGGGGAAGTGAATCCTGTTACCCAGATAGTTTCGTTCACCAATGGCGGCCGATTCCAACTTGAACGAGGAACTGCTGATGTGGGCGTTGCTTATGATTAGCCCGTCGGACACCATGGTTCCAGAGCCCACAGTGCAGAGGAATGGAAAGTCATGAACCTGACTCAATCCGAAATTCGACCCCGTCTGGATCGCGTCCGGAAGGCGGTAGCCGACCCACTTGAGGTACCCGAGGATGTAGCTGCTATCGCCAAAAAGAATGTTGTAGATGCGGGAATTGCTGATAGCGGAGACGAGTTGATAGACGCCGTAGTGTACGCCATAGAGGGGGTATGTTCGTCCATCCTTGAGCAGGCCGCCAAGCGCCCGCGGGAGCAGCCCAACGGCCAGCAGGCCCAGGGCCAACAGTCCGAAGTACAGGTTCGCACTGATCTGTGCCGCAAGCTCCACAAGCCGCGTCACGTGAGCGAGGGAAGGCTGCTCCGCGCTCCCCTCGACCGAGGCCCCGCCGGAGGGGGCCACGCTATAGAGGCCGAGCACCAGAGTGAAGAGCCCGCTGTTTAGCGCCAGCAGGCCTGCCAGCTGCACAATGGAGTAGAGCACGCGCCGCAGGCGTCTTTGGGCAAGCGGGGCGATGCCCCGGAAGTCCGCGTCGGTCTCCTCGGCAGGTGAGCCGTGATAGCTCTTGCCGCCGAGCGTCCGCTGTCCGCTCTGCAGCGATGACGCGTGGGCGAGTTGAGCGCCGTCCTCCAGCACGGTGTCTATGTCCAGGATGCTCGAAGTGCCCACATAGGCATGGGCACCGATGGTGACTGCCCCGATATGGATGTGGTTCGAGTGGGCCCGATACCCGGTCAGGAAAGCGTCCTTGCGAACGACAGCGTCGTCCCCGATGGAAACGAGATCCGTACAGATCGGCACCGTCTTGTTCTCGAACACGACGTTGCGACCGATGTGGGCGCCAAGCAGCCGCAGATACACGTTGTAGACCGGGCTCCGAAGGAGCAGTGCGATCGGCGCGTTGCAAATGAGCGTCTTGACCAGCCAGAAGCGAAAGTAGCGCAGGCCCCAAACCGGGAAGACTTCTGGCTTCCAGCGTCCGATGAGCAGCCACTTCGCCAGAACGGGCAAGGCGCTGAGCCCAAAGAACAACCCGCCACTAACACATGCCAGCCGGACAAAGAGCTGAGCAGTGTCCGCCCAGGCGGCATGAGCCCAGCCGAACGAGGCGAAGGCAAGCCAGAGGGCACCAAGCCCGTAGAGCAAGAAGGCGACAAGCTGAGCCGCCCCGCAAGCGTAGTAGTGGAGGGCAGGGGGAGCTTGTTGCGCCGGCTCCGCGCCCCTGCCGTTGACGGGACAGAGCGTAGATCTCTGGTTCGGCAGCGGCGTGTCCCCGGCGGGAGGCGTTTTTTTGGCCCGGAGCTGCAGCACCCCGGCGAGCTGCTCGATGGTGGGGTGCAGATAGATGTCCCGCATCGAGACCCGCGCCGCGGGCCAGTGTCGCCTGACGACGGAGCAGTAGCCGGCCATCAGAAGCGAGTGGGCGCCGAGATCGTCAAAGAAATTGTCCTTTATCGAAACCCTGTCCACATCCAGGGCCTCGGCGAGCCAACCCGCGAGGGCCTCCTCCTTTTCCGTGCGCGGCGCCACGAAGGGAGTCACGACCCCGGTCACCCGCGCGCTCGTGGGTTTCGGCAGTCGCTTGCGATCCACCTTGTGGGCGGCGGTCGTCGGGATGTGGCCCAGCTCCTCGAAGTAGGCCGGAATCATGTACCGCGGCAGCAACGCCGCAAGACTCGAAACGAGCTTGTCCACCTGCACAGCGGAGGCCCCTCTCCGGCGCGTGTAGTAGGCCACCAGATCCACGGACCCGGGCTGCGACTCAAGGGTGTCAGCGACGGCCTGGGAGACCTCGGGCACTTGTTCGAGGGCTGCTTCGATTTCGCCGAGCTCGATTCGATAGCCCCGGAGCTTCACCTGGGTGTCCCGGCGACCCAGGTACTCGATCTCGCCTTCGCCATTGACGCGCCCCAGATCCCCGGTGCGATAGATCCGCTTGGAGGGGTTGTGGGGGATGCCCATGAAGTCCGGGACGAAGCTCTTCCGGGTGAGATCCTCCCGGTTGAGATACCCGTCGGCCAGGGCAATGCCGGCTATCCCAATCTCGCCGGTTTCCCCTCGCGGCAGCGCCCGCTGGCGATCGCAGTCCAGAATCACGACCGAGTAGGTCGGCAGCGGCTTGCCAATGGTGACGGGCTTATCCGGGTGAAGTCTCGCCAGCGTCGCCGTTACGGTTGCTTCCGTGGGGCCGTAGGCATTTAGGAAGATGCGTCCCGGACGATGCCACTTGGCAACCAGGCCTTGCGGGCAGGCTTCCCCAGAAACCAACAGGACGCGCAAGTCGGGCAGGTCGCCTTCAAGCGTGGCAAGCAGCGTCGGAACGCAAGCGAGCACCGTGACTCTCCGTTGCCGGAGAAAAGCCTCCAGATCCTCGCCCACGAGGTTGGCGCCCGGCTTGGCAGGGACCAGGGTGGCCCCCACGATCAGGGGCACCCATAGCTCCTCGACCGAGAAGTCGAAGGCGATGGTCATTCCCTGGTAGACGCGGTCTCGAGTCTCGTACCCGTAGACCTCGGCGGCAACCTTGACGAAGTTGCAAATGCTAGGGTGCCCCACTGGGACCCCCTTGGGCTTGCCCGTCGTGCCCGAGGTATAGACGATGTAGCAGAGATCGTGCCCAGCAGGGCCGGCCTCGCCGGCGAGGCGCTCGGTGGGCTGCGCTGCGATCTTGCGGCTGTCTGCGTCCAACAGGACGGCGGGCAGGTCGAAGGCGGCGACCCCCGCTCGCAGCCCGGAAAGCGAAAGGACAGCCTTGACGCGAGCGTCCGAGAGGATGAAACCGACGCGTTCATCAGGGAAGCTGGGGTCCAGGGGGACATAGGCGCCCCCCGCCTTCAGGACGCCCAGAAGCGCCACGTAGGTGTGGATGGAGTCATCGACCAGCAGGGCGATCCGATCCCCTTGCCCGATGCCCTGGTCCCTGAGAAAGCGGGCCAACTGATTGGCCCGGTTGTCGAGCTCGCGGAACGTCAGCCCAGCGACGCCGGCGTCGACCGCCAGGTGGCCCTGCTGTCCCTCCGCGTCAAGGAGATCGCAGCGGCGCTCGAACAGATGATGCAGCTTCTCGCCAGGCTGCCATCGAATGGCGTCGTCTCCCGTTGCGGAGCCGACAACGCGCGGGTCCTGCGTCACGACTCCAACGGCCCGCGGCAGAACAACCGCTGCGCGTTGCGGGGCGTAGTTGCACAGGAGCCGGTCAAAACAGCGGGTCTCCAGGCAGCTCCGCGGCCTGGCTGATCCAGATAGCAACGAGCTCCTCGTCGAGCGGGTCGTCCTCGTGGATGTCGAGGTAGCGGACTTCCCTGTGCTTGGACTGCCCGGGCGGAACGGGGCGCAACGATGCGCCGCGCAGGAACGTCACCTTCACGTACTTTGTGAAGCAATGGTAGCTGAGGAACCAACCCTGGCCTTCGATGCCATAGAATGGGGAGTTCCACCTCACGGCCTTGCGCACGTCGGGCACGGTGCGCGCGATCAGCTCGTCGAGCCGGCGCCCGACGTCGCGTTTCCATCCCGGCATGGCCGCGACGTAGGCCTGCACGGGGGCGCCACCGTCGCCCTTCGGGATCTGCGGATTGCCACCCGAAAGGAGCTTCGGCTTCGCTGGGACTCGCTTGGCCCCGGTCTTGCGTGCGTTCTTCTTTGCGACGCTCGCCGGCCTCTTCCCGGTCTTCTTCTTCGCCGCACTGCTCTTCGTCGGTCTACCGGCCATGGCGTCCACTCCGAGATGCGAGGATAGCATTGCCTCGGATCGCCAACACGTCATCCGACTCCGCTCACCCGGTCGCATCCAGTTGCGAATCGACAGTGCGCAGCCTCAGCGTGCCGCGCTTGACCTTGGGTCGCCGGCGAAGGCTGGCGCTCGCGTGCAGTTGCAGCTCGTCGCTGCTCGTAGTGCCGGTTTCGCAGGCCGCGACACCGCTCGGCTCTGGATAGCTGGCGTCCGCCCGGCCCAGCCACGCGACCAAATCGTCCACGACGGCAGCCGCCGCATCCGGTTGGCCGCATGCGCGGGCGGCCTCGGCCATGCGCCGGCGCCGAGTCGTATCCACCATCAGCGTCTTGAACGCCGCAACCAGTGCGCCCCGTCCGAGCTCGCGCTCCCCGATGACGATCGCCGCACCGGCCTTCTGCAGCGCCAGCGCATTGTGCCTTTGGTGATCCTCCGCAGCGTGAGGATAGGGCACCAAGATCGCAGGTCGTCCGATGGCGCAGAGCTCCGCCAGCGTGGTGGCCCCGGCTCGTCCTATCACGAGCAACGCCCGAGCATAGGCTCTGGCCATATCGTCGATGAACGGGACCACGTCCGCTTCAAGCCCCAGCTCACGATACCGATCCGCGACGCCGCTGACCATGTCGGGACCCGTTTGGTGAACCACACGGATGCCCCGCCGATCCAAGCCCAGCTCGGCCAACGCCCTGGGTACATGCTGATTCAGCGCCCTAGCACCCTGTGACCCCCCGAGCACCAACACCTGCCGCGCCCGTGCTTCGAAACCCACGGGGTCCGCGGCTGCAAGTCTGGCTGCCTCCACGAAGGCTCGTCGCACGGGATTGCCCAAAGCACGAGCGCGAGCCGGTCGAAAATGGGCGGCGGTTTCCGGAAAGCTCAAGTAGGCGCGCCCCACCGCCTTGGCCAGCATGCGATTGGTCAGCCCCACGTGCGCGTTTTGTTCCAGCAGCGCCGTCGGTGTGCGCCGGAACGCCGCCGCCAGCACGATCGGCCCCGCCGAGTAGCCTCCGAGACCCAGCACCAGGTCGGGCCGGTGCAGGGCCAGGATGCGAGCCGCGCGCGCAAAGCCCGCGGGGAGCAGGGCCAGATTCCGAGTGACGTCGAGAGCCCCGCGACCCATGAGCGGGCGTACCTCCATCAGCTCCAATTGCTCGCCGCGTGCCGGCAGCACCCGTCCTTCGATGCCCCTTGCGGTGCCGACGAACACGACTTTCACGTCCGGCTTCCGCCGTCGCAGCTCTTCGACCACCGCCATACCGGGAAACAGGTGGCCGCCTGTTCCCCCCCCGGCCACAATGACTCTGTCGATCATGTCGCACCTTTTGCCGACGCTTGACGTGGTACTCGTTCGCTCTTCGCCTTGATCTGCCCCCGCACTGCGCGCACGCGCGAAACACTGAGCAGTACGCCCGCGGCAAAGCTGTTGGTAAGCAAAGCCGAGCCCCCGTAGCTGACGAACGGCAGCACCAGGCCCTTCGTGGGAAGCAGTCCGGTCGCCACCGCCATGTTTGTAAAAGCCTGCAAACCAATGAACAAGGAGATACCCACCGCCAGGTAAGCGCCGTAGTCGTCGGGTGCATTGGAACCTATGTAGAGTCCTCGAATGGTGAGCACAGAAAACGCGCCGATCAGTGCGGCAATGCCGGCAAATCCCAGCTCTTCCCCTATGATAGCCGCAATGAAGTCCGTGTGCGCCTCCGGCAGAAAAAACAGCTTCTGCCGGCTGTCTCCCAAGCCGATTCCAGTAAGGCCTCCGGTTCCAAAGCTCATGAGTGATTCGGCAATCTGGTAGCCCTCGTCGTAGCGGTGCTCGAAGGGAGCAAGGAAGGCCTGGATACGCCGCATTCGGTACTCCGAGCCAGCGATCAGGTAGTAGGCGATGGGCGTGGCTAACAGCCCCGCTCCCAGTGTGTAACCCGTTTTTGCGCCGGCTGTGAATAGCAGAACGAAGGTAATCAAAGCGATCATCACAGCGCTTCCAAAATCCGGCTGCCGTAAACACAATACGATCAACAGGCCAGCCATCAGTACATGCGGCAAGAATCCGATCGAAAAGGTACGAATGCGTTCGGCCTTCTTTGAAAGCGAGTACGCCAACCACAAGATTAGCACGACCTTGGCCAGCTCCGCCGGCTGCACGTTGATTGGCCCCAGGGGAATCCAGCGTGCTGCCCCACCAACGCGTCGTCCCCAACCAGAAGCCACGAACAGCATCAACACGAGGACCCCGGCAAGCATGGGGTAGGTCAGTCTTCGCAAACGATGATAGTCGATGCGTGAGATGCCCCACATGAAGGCAAGGCCTACAACCGCAAAGCTCGCTTGACGCACCAGAAAGTACTGTCCGTCCCCGAAGTGCTGAAAAGCAAACACGGCGCTGGCGCTGTACGACATCACCACACCGAAGGCCATCAGCGCAACCAGGCCCCCTGCGACGATCGGATCGACCGGATCCGTCTGGGTCTGCAGCAGGGACCGCCAGGCAAAGCGCTTTGCCGCCTGCTCGCCCCTACTTGTTCGCTGGTTTCCCCTGCCCTCCCGCACTGCGGCGGAGGCCGCCTCCTTGTCCCCGGGTTGCCCCAAGAGCTTTCCTTTGGACCAGAACGCTAGCCTTGGCATCGGGTCTCTCCCGCGATCGCCCTCACCGACTTCTGAAAGGCTCGGCCTCGATGCTCGAAGGATTCAAACATGTCGAAGCTGGAACATGCCGGAGCCAACAACACTGCGTCCCCGGCCCGAGCCAAGGCAAAGGCCTGCCGCACAGCTGCGTCCATGGAATCCGCCCTTCTCACCGCGATCGCTAGACCCTTGAATTCACGCTCCAACCGCCCTGCCGCCTGCCCGATCAAGACAGCCGCGCGTCCGACCCGATCCAGCTCTTCGCGCAACGGCCCGTAGTTGCCGCCCTTGTCCTTGCCGCCCGCGATCAGAACGACCTGCCGCGCCCGATGCCCCAGCGAGCCAAGCGCCGTCGCCGCCGCTCCTACGTTCGTCGCCTTCGAGTCGTCCACGAAGGTGATGCCGGCTACGCGCATCACGCACTGCATTCGATGCGGTAGCCCCTCGAAGCTCACCAGCGCTGCTTCGATTTCCACCTTGCCCACACCTGCCAAGCGCGCAGCCAGCGCAGCAGCACAGGCGTTGACCGCGTTGTGCTCGCCCTTCAGCCCTAGCCGCTCCACCGGCACCGACAGCCCCGTGGCGGCGTCCACCAGGCAACCGCGTTGAACTCGCACCTCCCCTGCCTCACCACCGAAGAAGCGGCTGGGGGCAGCACTCTGGGCCGCAAGCGAAGCACACAGCCCATCGCCAGCCGGAACCAGCGCCGCATCCTCTCGCCGTTGACCGCCAAACAAGCGCGCCTTCGCCGACGCGTAGGCCTCGAACGACGAGTAGCGATCCAGATGGTCAGCAGATACGTTGAGCAGGACTCCGATCTGGGCTCGGAAGCTATCCACCCGTTCGAGTTGGAAGCTGGAAACCTCAACCACCACAAACCCCTCCCTGCCCGCCGCGGCAGTCTCAATCGCATCGCAAACAGGCCGGCCAAGATTCCCGCCTGCGAATGTCGGCACGCCGCTGAGCTCGCACATACAAGCGAGCAAGCTGGTCACCGTGCTCTTTCCATTCGTGCCGGTCACCGCCAGGACCTTTCCCTGAAGGAATCGGCCTGCAAGCTCCACTTCGCTCCAGACCGGCACCCCCGCCTGCTCTGCGGCTTCAAGCGCAGCCAGCCTTGGCACTCCGGGTGAAACTACGATGAGATCGACCCCCTCAAACAGCTCGGCGCGGTGGCATCCCAGGTGCAGCTCGGCACCCAGTTGACGAGCTTCCGCTGCGGCATCACCCAGCGCGAGAGCCTCGCGCGAATCGTTGGCGAGCACTCGTGCGCCTTTCCGGGCCAGCAGTCGCAGAGCACTCAGCCCACTCGCGCCAAGGCCTACCACCAGCGCGCGCTTTCCTCGCAGCTCCATCCACTACCTCAGCTTCAGCGTCGCCAGACTCGCAATTGCCAGCATGAACGCGATGATCCAGAAGCGGACAATAACCTTCGGCTCGGCCCAGCCCCTTTTCTCAAAATGATGGTGCAGTGGAGCCATCAAGAATATACGTCTACCTGTAAGTCTAAACCAACAAACCTGTCCAATGACACTCACGCATTCGACCACAAATATACCACCCAGGATCAGGCTAAGAATCTCGTTCTTGGTGAGAACGGCCAGAGCGCCGAGGCCACCCCCGAGCGCCAAGGAACAG
>JAKSBK010000345.1 GCA_022361155.1 Pseudomonadota bacterium | reverse complement strand
TCCGTTCCGGACCCTACGGTGCACAGCACCGCTGTCAGTCAGTGAACGTGTGGCGTTGCCTCGAGCGTCTCCCCCGCCCTGTTGTCAGGCGCGAAGGCTCATGGCACGCTCGCAGAACCTCGTCGGCGTCCCAATCCTCGCGTGGTCAACGCCGGTCAGTGCGGCTCCTGCTGCGGCTCCTGCTGCGGCTCCTGCGGCTCCGGCTCTGCGGCTCTGCGGCTCGGGCTCGTGCGGCTCGGGTCATCCGGCGCAGACGTGCATGCGCTCAAGGGCCGGGGTGGACCCGTCGCGGTCCGCGCTCCGCTCCCGCGGGACCGGGTTGGGCACACACGATGCTTCAGTGAGCCGCCGAAGTGTTACGTACAAAGGATGTCCTTTCTAAGCACTCCATGCTCCAAGCATGGCCGCGAAGGCGAACAAGTGCTGCCGCCAACGGATAAACGGGTCACGGACCGACGACGCGATGGCGCGGATACGCGGCTATGAACAGCAACCCGCAGTTTGGGCCCGGTAGTCGGTCACGGTAGTGCCCGAGCTGCCCACACCGCTGTACGCTGTTCTACTGCGGCAAAGGGAGAATGCCGCGCGTGCGCATAGCCTTGATGTCGATCAACTGAAACAGTGGATCGTTCTTTGAATCGTTGGCGAGAGCCTCCTGGGCATGCACATATGCGTCAGCGAACGTGTACTGCATGGAGCCGACCCTGGTCGTTTCCAACGGCCACAGGTACGTTGAGTCGGGATGCGCTCTAACACCAACGTACGCGTGACCGGTCTTGGTGATCAGAAAGGGCTCCATGCCCAGCAACTCGATGACGCTCGCGAACAACAAGCTGCCGTCGAGGCAGTTCGCCGACAGGGCGCTGAGTGTTTCGTCTGCCCGACGGATGTGCTGCCAACCATCGAAGTACGAGTTTGGAATGTTGCTGTACGCGATCTGAAGGCTCCTTAGCGCGCCGAAGATTGAACGCAGCACGTCTCGCACAACATCCTCGCGGGTCACATTGCGCGACCAGCGAACTGATCGGCTCAGGAAATTGTCACTTGGGTTGAAGATCACGAGCGCGTACCAGCCAACGCTGATCTTGGCTCTCTCGAGTGCACCGCTTCGTTGTGAGTGCCAGGCAAGGGTTGCGGCGTTCGCCGTGCCGGCATTCCAGGCCGCATACTGTTCTGGCGTGAAGAGGTAGACGTCTACGTCGTCGTTGACTCCACCGGAAACGGCAAGGAGCTCCCACGCGATCTCCTCGCTCTCCTCGACAAAGAGATGTTCGACGACGTGTTCACCTGGACCGATGTCGTGCGGACGCGGATAGGGTTGGCGTTCGTACGGACTGCCGCCGCCAAAGCCGCCGAAGACACTGAGCTCCGCGGCAAGCCGCTGGACCTTGTCCACGTCAGGCTCGTCTTTGGTGACGAATACGGAGGCAAGCTCAATCATGTGCTTGCGTTCGACACCCATGGCCTTCCAGGCTGCGTCGTTCACAGGCGACACCGCAACGGTCTTCATGGCGCTTCCGTATTCAGCTCCGGTCGCCTTGTCGGTGACTGAAACCTCGGCACGGCCTTGCGCTACGGCGCGCAGCCTGTACAGCTCTGAGATATTGAACACTGGGTCAACACACTCCACCTTGGTTTCGTTGGCGTCCAGCTGGACGTCTACCGTCGCCTCGGCCGCGTAGACAGGAAAACGCACCGAGACTCGGACGTCCCTCGGCACGGACGAGGGGTTCGAGAGCGCCGCGCAGGCAGTTCGAAGGTTGAGCGGGTGCCTGACGCTTTGCTTGCCAAAGAGGTGAGCGAGATAGGTTGGGAAAGTGAGACCCTGGTTACCGTCGTCGATGAAGCCGGGGAAGCTCCAGCTCACCGACACGGGCATGGCTGGGGGGTCGTTGCCGCCGGCTGCACCGCCGGTGCCGGCAGCGCCGGGCGAAGGCGCGCCACTGGCCCCGGCCTGAGCTCCAGCGGCGCCCGCTTGACCGGTCCCGCCGGACCCACTGGATGCGCCAGCGGCGCCCCCGGTCGGGGGCCCGGTCGGGGGGCGCCCGGCACCGGCCACGCCAGCATGGCCCGCGGGAGCACTCGATCCCGCGGAGGTCCCAGCAGCCCCGCTAATTCCGCTACCGCTCGCTCCCGGGGCGCCCGCCTGACCCGCGCCCGCGGTCCCGGGCGAACCGGGGGTCGTGGAGGGGATGGTGGTCGCATCTCCTCCGCCACAGGCCCACAAGGCACTCGCTGCGAGCGCCACCAGTAGATCGATCGATCGTACATGCACTTTGGTTCCTCCCTGAGCGCGGGCTACGCTCTCGCTGTAGGCCTAGGACCCACCATCCCGGCCCTGCTTGTGTAACGGTCTCGTGGACGGAATCTGGAGGGCCGCCAGTGGGCCTGTGGGTATCGGCGTGGGTAGCTTCCCCATCAAAGGCTGGCTCCCAAAACAGTACGACATTTTAGGCCGTGGTCCAACCTATACGGGTCCTCGTAGCTTTGGCCTGCTTTGGACCGTGGTTTCGAGCGCTACTGCACCAAGTTCGGCAAGCATGTGAGGAAGCTGCGCCTACGGTGTGGGCTCACCCAAGAGGATATGATGGAGCGGGGTTTCAGCCTGCGGCACTACCAGCGAATCGAGGCGGGGCGGTCGGTCACCATGTTCACGATCTGGAAGCTCGCCCGGGCGTTCGGAGTGACACCCAACGAGCTCCTACCCTAAGATGGAGGGCTTTCGGAACGCCGAGCGGTAGGTTTGGGACGTCCATCTTAGGCAGCCCACAGAGACGCCGCGTGCGACCCCGCGCCCTGCTGCGCTTCGAAGCCATTCCAGAGTGGGATCAAGACCCACCGGCGAGTCTCGTCCGCCGGCCCGCTCGTGACCTTGCATAAGGGTGCTCCGTCTACAGTGTGCTTCGAGGAACGTACCAGGCTCGACACAACGCAAGTCGTCCGGGCGGGGGGTCTCGCACAGGGCCCGGTGGGGGGTCCTGATGCTTGAGCGCTGACGGACGCTGTGGCGGAGCGAGCATCGGTGAGCCGGCTCCCTGGTGTCCTTCAGGCTCGAGGCGCGAGTCCGGGAGGCACCGCCGGGCCCGAGCACGAGACCCCCCGCCCGGACGACGACAGGTCGTCTCTGCCTGCAAAGGCGGCGCAACTCGCTCGCTGCCACTTGACGCGCCGATGCCGGTGGCTAGGTAGAGGTCGTGAACTGACCGATTGCCTTGATTCGGTCATTACGACCAGGATTATCGCCATGCCCCGTCTTGCTCTACTCGCCCTACTCGCAGCCGTGGTCTTGTCGTTTGGGCTTGGGGCCCCGGCCCCGGGCAGCTCGCAGCCTAACCTGCGCAACCAGCCCAACCTGCCCAACCTGGAGGAACTGACGCGCCGGCTCGACGACCTGTGGACGTCGAGCGCCAGCATCTCGCGCATGGAGCTCACGGTGGTGGCCCCGCGCCGCACACGCACCATGCGGGTCAAGGTCTGGACCCGCGGTGAAGACCGGGCGCTGATCCTGATCGAGGCTCCGGCACGCGAGCGCGGCACGACCACCCTGCGTCGCGACCGCAACCTGTGGAACTACCTGCCCCGGATCTCGCGCACGATCCGCGTCCCGCCCTCGATGATGCTCTCGAGCTGGATGGGCAGCGATCTCACCAACGATGACCTCACCCAGTCGAGCTCCTACCGCAAAGACTTTGACGGCAAGATCGCCGGCCGCTCCGAGAGCCCGCGCGGTTGGCTGGTGCGCTACGATGCGCACAAGGGCGTGGTGGGCCTTTGGCGGCGCATCGAGTTCGTGATCAACGACCAGGCCACGCTGCCCATCCTGGCTCGCTACTACGATCGACGCATGCGCCTCGCACGCGTGATGCGCTTCAAGGACGTGCGCGAGATGGACGGCCGCCGCATTCCCACGCGGGTCATCCTCGAGCCACGCGACCGCGAGGGGCACCGCACCGAGATCCGGTACCTGGACATCGACTTCGACGCCAACGTGCCGGCGAGCACGTTTTCGCTAACACAGCTCGAGCGCCGCAGGTAGGGCCCGATGGCAGGCAGCACCACGCGGATCGCATGGCGCAACCTGGGACGCAACAAGCGCCGCACCGGGCTCATGTTGTTGGCCATCGCCGTGGCTCAGATCGCGGTGCTGCTGATGGATGGGCTCATGAACGGCTGGATCGACGAGACGCTCGACGCGCTCACGGGTCCGCTGGTCGGCCACGTGCAGGTGCATGATCCGGCCTGGCGCGAGGAACAGGCTCCGGACCTGGTGATCGAGGACGTGAACCAGCGGCTCGCTGCGCTGCGGGCGCTGGACGCCGTCGACGAGGCCTACGCGCGTGTCTATGCCCCGGCGCTCGTGGCGCGCGAGGTGGACGGGCACGCGGTGGTCGTGGTGGGCGTCGACGTCGAGCTCGAGGCTCGCGAGGGCGGCCTGTTGCAGGGCCTGCCCGAAGCAGGCCGTCCCCGCGGGCGGACGGTGCTGATCGGCGCGGTGCTGGCGCGCGAAACCGGCATGCAGGTGGGGGACGAGCTCGCCTTGCTCGGCCAGGGGGCGGACGGCTCCATGGCGAGCGACCTGGCCAATGTGGGCGGCATCTTGCAGACGCCCGTGGACCTGATCAACCGCATGGGCGTCATCATGCCGATCGAGGCTGCGCAGGACACGTTTGCCATGCCCGATCAGGCTCACGAGATCACGATTCGTGGCACCGGGCCTCCCGAGCTCGCGGCTCGGCTAGCCGAGCAGGTCAGGGCGGTGCCCGGCTTCGGCGAGCTCGAGGTCTTGCCCTGGCGCGAGCTGTCGCCGGAGCTCTCGGCCTTCCTGGACATCGCCGAGGTGTACGGCCTGATCGTGCTCCTCATCGTGTTCGTAGCCGCGGCTGCGGGGGTCATGAACACGATGCTCATGGCCACGTTCGAGCGGCGGCGCGAGCTGGGCATGCTGCTTTCGCTCGGCACCACTCCCGCACGACTGGTCCGCATGATCCTCACCGAAGGCGTTGTCATGGGCCTTTTGGGCGTGCTGCTCGGCAGCGTGCTCGGCGGGCTCCTGGTCTACTGGCAGAGCCAGACCGGGATCAACATGGTCCTTACCAGCGAAGAAGACGTGACGGAGATGGCGATCTACGGCATCAGCTTCGCCGGGGATATTTACCCCTACCTGCGGGTGCGCGACTTCGTGCCAGGCTTCGTCGGGGTCTCGGTGGTCTCGATCGTGGCCGCGCTCTGGCCGGCCATCCACACGGCTCGCCTCGAGCCCATGGAGGCGATGCGGTCATGATGGGCTCGGTCAGCAGCCGCTACGCGCTGCGCAGCTTGCGCCGAAACCTGCGCCGCACGGTGCTGTCCGTGCTGGGTGTGGCATTTGGCGTGGGCATCGGGCTGGTCGCGTTCGCCTGGATCCGGGGTGAGCACACGATGAGTGTGAACGCAGCGGCGGCGGGAGGCATCGGTCACTTGCGCGTGGTGCCCGGGGGCTGGAACGAGCGGCGCAGCATCGACATGCGCCTGCCGGCCGGATGGGAGCGAGTCCTCGCCGCGTTGCGCGCGAACACCGAGGTAGCGGTTGCAACGCCGCGTGCTCGCGTCGGGGGCCTTCTGGGCATGGGCACCCGCAGCGCCCACGTGCAGCTGACCGGCGTGGACGCGGCGACCGAGCAGCAGGCGCTGCGTTACGTGCGCAACGTGGGTGAGGGACGCTATTTGAAGCCCGGAGTGACGGGGGAGATCGTGCTGGGCCGCGCGGTGGCCCGGCGGCTAAGGGCCGAGCTCGACGACGAGCTGGTGGTGACCGCGGTGGATAACGGGGGAGAGATGCAGAGCGCATTGCTGGTCGTGGTGGGTATCGTCGCGACCGGAAGCCGGCCGATCGACGAAACGATCGCTCACGTGGCAATCCAGGACGTGCAGGCATTGTCCGGACGCGCCGGCGCGGCCGAGATCACGTTGCTCATCAAGGACGTGCACGCGATCGATCGGATGCAGGTCGAGCTTGGCGCGAGCCTGCCCCGGGGCAGCGAGATGTTGACCTGGCTCGAGCTTTCCCCGGAGCTGCGCCAGAACCTCGAAGGGGACGGGGCGTTCTTCGATATCGCCGTCGGGATCATCCTGTTCGTGGTGCTGCTGGGTGTGGCGAGCGCCCAGCTCACGGGCGTGCTCGAGCGGCGCAAGGAGTTCGCGGTTTTGGCCGCGGTCGGGATGCGCGCGCGCGAGCTGGTGCGGGTCGTGGTGACCGAGGGATTCCTGCTCGGTACCAGCTCGGCCCTGGCTGCCATGGCCTGGACCGGGCCTATCTTGCACGACTGGAACAGCGACGGAGTCGATCTGTCGAAGCTCATGGAGTCCGAGGAGGGTTGGGCGTTCGGCGGCGTGCTCATCGACCCCGTGTTCCATCCCGACTTCGGCCTGTGGGTGATTCCGAGCGCGTTTGGCCTTTCGCTCGCTGCCACCATCGTAGCTTCCCTTTATCCGGCCTGGTTCGCCTCGCGAACCGACCCGGCCTCCGCCCTCAGGGTCGACCGCTAGACGCGGCGGAGGCAGCGAAACCAAGGACAGCGAAACAAGGACACTCCCGTAACAAGCCCCGCAACAAGCAGAGTCGAACCATGAACGACGGTATTGCTCTCGCCAGCGCCAGCCACGTCACCAAGATCTTCGATTCGGGCAAGCTCAAGGTCGAAGCGCTGCGCGGTCTCAGCCTCGAGATTCACGAACGCGATTTCCTGGCGCTGGTCGGACCGAGCGGCAGCGGCAAGACCACCCTCTTGAATCTGATCGGGGCGCTCGACCGCCCCACCTCGGGCAAGCTCGAGGTGCTGGGGCAGGACCTGGCTCGGCTGAGCAAGGGCGAGCGCGCCAAGCTGCGGCTGGCGTCGATCGGCTTCGTGTTCCAAGCCTACAACCTGGTGCCTGTCCTGACCGCCGCCGAGAACGTCGAGTTCGTGCTCGAGCTGCAGGGTGTGGGCGCAAAGGAACGGCGCGAACGCGCCACGAGCGTGCTCGCCGAGCTTGGTCTCGAGGAGCTCGTCCAGCGCCGCCCGAGCGAGCTCTCCGGAGGCCAGCAGCAGCGCGTTGCGGTTGCGCGCGCCGTGGCAGCCCACCCCAAGCTCGTGCTCGCCGACGAGCCCACCGCGAACCTCGACACCGAGAACGCAGAGCAGTTGATGGATCTCATGCGGCGGTTGCATGACGAGAAGAACGTGACGTTTGTTTTCTCCACCCACGATCCACGTGTGGTGGCCCATGCCACGCGCGTCGTGACCTTGGTGGACGGACAGGTCGTGAGCGACGAACACAAAGAGCAGCGAGCCGCGCCCGCGGCCTGAGCCATGACCCGGAACAAGCCTGGCAGCCGCCCGAGCAGCAGCCCGAGCAAAGTCCCGGATCGCCCTTCGGGCAGGCCGAGCGCGGAGCCCGAGGCACGCTCTTTTGGGGACGCCGCAGGCGCGCTTCGGAAACGAGCCCACGAAGGTTCATGGTCCCGGGAGCACATGGAGAGGCTCTACGACGAGTTTCTGGGCGATCTCGATCCGGGCTCTTCGCAGGGCCGCAAACGCGCGCGCATCCTGAAGGCGGCGAGCCAGCTGTTCATGCAGCAGGGCTACCGCAAGACCAGCATGGACGAGATCGCCCGCAAGGCCCAGGTTGCCAAGGGGACGGTCTACCTGTACTTCCAAAACAAGGGCACGCTTCTCGCTCACGCGATCGGCCTCGAGAAACGGGTGCTGCTCGAGGTCTTCGAGCCGATCTTCAGCGGTGAGATCCCGGAACGCGAACGGCTGCGCTTCTATGTGCGCGTCATGCTTACGGCCGCGCGCGCGCTGCCGCTCGTGGCACGCCTGATGCGGGGCGACAACGAGATCATGATTGCGCTCGAGGACCTGGACCCGCAGCTGCTCGCGCAAGGCCAAGCCCAGGGCGAGCAGTGGCTCATGCAGCTGATCGAGCTGGCAGCGCCGGGCGTCTTTGCTGAAGACGAAAGGCGCGCGCGTGCAGACGTCCTGTTGGCCCTGCGCTACTTCACGGGTCTCTTGCTCGACGAGCGAGTCCGCGCCGGCCGTTCCCTCGACGAGTTCGCCGAGGTGTTCGCCGACATGCTGGTATACGGCATGGTGCGTCGGCCGCCTGCGAAAAAGGGCTCCAGGCGATGAGGGCGACATTGCGCACCCAGCCAAACCGGGTTCCCGGGCCAGGCTTCCGGCACGGGGCGCTCCGCGTGCTGTGCGGGACCGCGCTCGCCGTCGTGTTGCCGTCATCCGCGCAGGCTCGTGACCTGATCGAGCGTGCAGACGGAAGCTACCGGCTCGAGCTCCGCAGCGCCTTCAAGGGCAGCTGGCTGCTGTCCTTCCCCCGCGAAGACGCGGTCACCGGACCGCAGGTTGCAAGCGGCGCCGGCTTGTTCCGTTTGCGTTTCAGCAGCACCGCCACCCTGGGCGAGCACTTCACCGTGAGGGCCGCCTACGAGCATCGCGCCATGGCCTCGTCTGCGGGCGGCGTGGGATTGGGGCTGCTTCCTCCCACGGCAAGGGCTCCCTTTCGCCTGCGGCAGGTAGACCGCGTGATCGTGGACAACGTGCCTTCCTACACGCACCGCCACGAGCTCGACCGTGCCTTTGTTGCCATGCATCTGCCCTTCATGGAGCTCACCATCGGCCGCCAGGCCATCGGGCTCGGGCGGGGAGTGCTGTTCGGCGCTGTGGACATCTTCGCGCCGTTTGCACCCGCCGAGGTGGATCGCGAGTGGCGGCGCGGCGTGGATGCGCTGCACGCCGAGCTGCGCATACCGAGCCTGAGCGTGCTTTCCGGCGACTTCATCCTGTCGTTCGGCGACCTGCAGCGCGAGCCCTGGCAGAACGGGGCCATCCTCGGCCGCTTGCGAGCCGTGGTAGGGGACATGGATGGCGCGCTCATTCTGGGCCGGCGCGGCCAGGACAACATGGTGGCTAGCGTGGTGTCGGCAACGGTTGGCGACGCGGAGGCCCACGCCGAGTACGCGCTGTTCGGAACCGACGGCCAGGGCATCGACGGCGGCTGGCTCGGCTCCGAGTCCGTGGTCATGAAGGCCCTGTTCGGCGGCTCCTACGTGTTCGGCGTGGGCAACGGTCTTAGAGTCTGGGCCGAGTACCATTATTCCGGCTTCGGGGTGGCGCGGATCACGAAGTCTTCTGCCATCCTATTCAATCCCAGTTTCCAGGCGCGCTTTTTGCGTGGCGACAGCCAGCTCCTGGGACGCCACGCACTGGCCCTGGTGATCGGCTACGACCTGACCGACGAGCTCGCCGGTGCACTGACCTACATCCAGAGCCCGGTGGACGGCTCGGGCATGGTCGCGCCGGCCGTGACCTGGAATCACTCGGACAACGTAACCCTGGTCGCCAACTGCTTCGTGCCCTGGGGCACACGCAGCGAAGCATCCATCCCCAAAAGCGAATGGGGCGCCTCGCCCTTCACCCTCTTCGTCCAGGCCCGGCTCTACGACTAAGGGCCCGCGGAAGAATAACCGCGGGCCCTAAGCCCGACGCCTCAGGTGAACACCTTGGTGGGATTGAAGATACCCGCCGGGTCGAGGGCGCGCTTGACCGAACGATGCATCTGAAGCACCGCCGGGGCGAGCTCCTCGCGCAATCCGCGGCGTTTCAACAGACCCACGCCGTGCTCGCCCGTTACCGTGCCGCCCAGCGCCAGCGCCTCGTCCATCACCTGCTCGAGCGCCGCCTGACTGCGCTCGAGAGCACCGCTGCCGGCGTCGGGCAGGACCGTAAGCGGGTGCAGGTTGCCGTCTCCGGCATGCGCAAGGCAGGCGATGTGCACGCGATGCGCCGCAGCGAGGCGTTCGATGCGCTGCAGCATCTCGGGCACGCGCATGCGCGGCACGCACACATCCTCGGTGAGCACCGAGCCCATGCGCTTCAGGGCCGGGTACACCAACCGGCGCGCAGCGAACAGCGCCTCGGCCTCCTGCTCATCGGACGAACGCGCGCTCCAGGTAGCTCCGGCAGCGCGAAAACAGCCGAGCAGGGCGTCCGCCTCGGCTTCGCCGGCCTTGCCGGGCAGGTCGCTGCGCGCCAACAGCAGCACTTCGCCGAGGTCGCTCAAACCCATCCGCTTCCACGCGTCCACTGCCTGCAAGCAGAAACGGTCGACGAGCTCGAGTGCGCTCGGGTCCAAGCCCGCCGACACGACCGCGGCCACCGCCTCGCCGGCCTTGGGCAACGCATCGAAGGCGGCCACCACGGTCCGCTCCGCTGCGCGGGCGCTGCGCACCCGCAAGGTGATTTCGGTCACCAAGCCGAGTGTGCCCTCCGAGCCCACGAACAGGCTCGTCAGGTCGTACCCGGCGACCCCCTTGGCCGTGCGCCGCCCCAGCCGCACCAGCTCTCCTTGCCCCACGACTGCCTGCAGGCCGAGCACGTAGTTGCCGGTGACGCCGTACTTCACGCAGCACAGGCCGCCGGCATTGGTGGCGACGTTGCCTCCGATGGTCGACCAAGGAGCGCTCGCGGGGTCGGGCGGATACCACAGGCCGCGCTCGGCACACGCGCTGCGTAGCTGGCCGGTGATCACCCCCGGCTGCACCACCGCGACGCGTTCGTTGGCGTCAAGGCTGACGATCGCCTTCATGGCCTCGAAGCACACCACCACGCAGCCAGCGATCGCGTTGGCCCCGCCGGAGAGCCCGGTACCGGCCCCGCGTGCGACCACGGGCACACCATGCGCCGCGCAGTACTTGACCAGCGCCTGCACCTCGCCTGCAGCGCGCGGTCGCACCACCGCGGCGGGTTGGTCGTAGAAAGCGCCCTGCGCCTGGTCTCGCGCATAGCCGGCACATAGGTCGGCGTCGATCAGCACCCGCCCGGCCGGCAGGTGTTGCGGGAGCTCTCGGCGAACTTGATCGAACGTGCGCATGTTGCCTCCGCGCCTGAACACTACCGTAACTGTTGACGGGGTGACCACGCTTGCACGACGGCTTCCCAGGCGGTTTTCTGGCGGCTTTCGTCCTCGGCCTCGCCCTGCGCTGCAGCTGATTCCAACCGCAGCCCAAAAGTACTCCTCGGGCGATTCCTGCGGGCGCGCTCGCCCAGAAAACCGCCTGAAAACCCGGCCGGCCGGGGCCTGAACAGTTACACACTACCGCTGTAGCAGCACCGGCAGGGCCAAGCCGGGCTCCAGCCTACGTGCTGGCTGTGTGCCCGAGAAAGCTGCGTCGTTCGGTTAGGTTGGCACACAGATCGGAAGCCTGCAGGTACGCATCGCGCGCCGCAGCGTGCTTGCCCCACTTGTCCAGCAGCTCACCCCGCGCGGCATGAAGCTGGTAGGAGTGCTCCAGGTCGTTGCTGCGTCGAATGTTGTCCACGATGGCGAGTCCCCACTGGGGTCCCTGGTGCTTGCCCACGGCCACGGCGCGCTCGAGCTCGATCTTCGGCGCGGGGTCCCAGAACAAGAGCAGATCGTACAAGTGCACGATGCGTCCCCAGTTGGTCTTGGCTCCGGTACGCGCCTGCGCGTGGGTAGCTGCGATGGCGGCGAGTAACTGGTAGCGGCCTGGCCTGCGCTGCCGCAGCGCGCGCTCCAGCAGGCTCGCAGCCTCCGTGACTTGCCCGCCGTCCCACATGGCACGGTTTTGGGCCTCGACCGGAATCATCAACCCCTGTGCGCTGTAGCGCGCGGCGCGCCGAGCGATCGTGAAGCGCATCAGGGATGCGAGGCCCAAGACATCTGGCTCGGCCGGCAGCAGCCGTACGAGCAGCGAGACCAGCTCCAGGGCTTCGTCGCACAAGGCATCGCTCGCAGCCCAGTCGCCGTGGCTGGCGCAGTCGCCCTCGGCGAAGATGGCATGGAGCAGGCCAAGGTGCCTGTCGAGCCACTGAGCGATCGCACGCACGTCGGGGGGACGAAACGCCACGTCGAGCTGTGACACCGCGAGCCGAGCCTCCACCAACCGTTGCTGCACCACACCGGGCTCGAGTTGAAGAGCGCTCGCGAGCGCCTCCTCGTCGAGGCCTCGCACCGTGTGTAGAATCCGTGCGATCGCCGCAGCCGGAGACAGGGCCGGGTGCGTGCACAGAAACAGCAGCGCCAGCAGGTCGTCCCTCAGGCCCTGCTCCTGCGGGCCGCTCGTGGCCGCCCCTGTGAGCGAGTCTTCCGGCTGCTCTGGGTACGCGCATCCCTGGGCCCGCTGGCGCAAGCGCAACACGGCGCGCCTGCGAGCCGCCGCCTGCATCCACTCGAGCGGCCTGGCAGGCATTCCGTTCTGCTCGCAGCGCTCGAGCGCAAGCGCCAAGGCCTCGCGCACGCAGGCCTCGGCAAGCTCGACATCTCCCAGCTGACCCGCCAACCACGCCACCGAAGGCCCCCAATGCGCGCGCAGAACGCGCTCGACATCGCTGGCCGCCCGTTTGGGCTGCGAGACCATCTTCTATCTATAGGCCCATGCAGCACCCGCGGCGAGCCCCCGCCTGACGAAGTCGAACCGGCTCCGTGTCTCAGACTCGCTCGGCTTAGGCGCGCACGTCTTCGGCTTCTCCGGGCTTGAGACTCAGCTTAGGGCACTCCTGATCCAGACCAGATTCGAACGCCTCCTTTGCGCTGTAAATGGAGTCCCAGTCCGACATGACAATGCCTTCAAAAACCCAGTCTCCCCGGAAAACCTCCGTGATGAGCCACTTGTTGTGCCCCGCGTACGTGCCATTGATCTTGTTATACGAAGTCATCACGGCCTTCGCGCCAGCCCCGATCGCGGTCTTGAAGGCGAGAAAGTAGATCTCCCTCAGCGCTCGTTCGCTCACGATCGAGTCACTGCGGCAACGATTCCAGTCGGAGCAGCCTCGAGCGAAGCCCGGCAGAAGCGTCGGCATAGACGATCTTGCTCAACATAGTGTCAACTGGTGCGCCAAAACCTACTCCTCGCGTTCTGTAGGGAAGACGCGGCGCGCGACGAACACTCCGATGATGGATGCTCCGGGAAACCGCCGGCCCAGGACCATGTGGGCGGCCCGATAATGCGCACCGGTCGTAATGATGTCGTCGAACAGGGCGACTTGTCTGGGCTCCGGCGTCGCTACCGACTCGTCGATGATGTAGTTGGCTGCGATGAGCACAGGGTCACGCGGTTCGGTGCTCGCGTGAGCTGCTGTCGTGCTGGTCCGCTGGTGAATCAGCTCCCGAATGTCGAGCCGTCGCTGGCCCTGGATGCGCTGCAGGACCTGGAGCATACGGTCGTCGTGGAGCGGGTCGCTCGTGTTCTTTGATGGAGGCATTGGTACCAGCGTCGCACTCTCGATAGAGGCGGGATTGATGCTTTCCGCGAGCTCTGCAGCGACTCGATCCAAGGCGCGCTCCTTGTACCTCCACTCCGAGGACCCGCGCCGATCGATCGATTTCTTGAGGTTCGAGATCAGGTTGTTGGTGTCGCTGTGCCTGTAGCCCACACCAGACGTGTATTGGCGCATGAAGTAGCACTCGTCCTCCACCTCCAGATGGTGGTGATCGCGGCGAATAAGCTTGTCGATCCTGGTGAGCCGCAAGTCAGCCATCGTCGCGCAGTGCTTCGATGAGCTGCTCGGTGCTCCTAAACCGGATCGCTCCGCGAGCCTCGAAACGGGGCGGCCAGGTCAAGTCTTGGCGCTGGAATGCGCTCTCCATGATGAAGAGTTTTCTGCCCTGATGAAGTGCAGCTCGGGCTTGAACGAGCGTTCCCGAGGTCTCGCCTGCTTCAACGATGACGGTCGCCTGGGTCAGGGCGGCCATCGTCACATTGCGTTCGGGAAAGAAGAGCCGATTCTGCGAGATCTGCTGTTGCTCGTAACGATAAACAGGCACCTGACTGATCACTAGATGGTCCCGAGCTAGCCGTGCCTGCAGCTCGCGGTTGCTCGCGGGGAACGCTTTGCCAAGCGGCGTGCCGATGACCGCGAGTGTGGGCGCTCCTAGCTCGAGCGCCTTCCCGTGCGCTGTCGTGTCGATGCCCTCGGCGAGTCCTGAAACCACGGTGTAACCGGCTTGCACGAGGCCGCGCACGAGCTGCCGCGTACGCCTGATACCTTCCGCGCTCGGCTTGCGGGTCCCGACCACAGCCACGCTCGGGGCTTCGACGAGATTCCAGATACCCCGGTAGTAGAGCAGCTCCACGGGGTGACGGGCATCCCGGAGCTTCTGCGGGTACTCGCCAGCGCGATGTACGCAGACGCCGAACCGGGCCACGCCTAGCCCACGCAGGTGATCGAGCACCCAGGCCGCCATCTTCTCCGCTTCCGTCCCCGGTACCAGATCTGAGGGCAATGCATCCGGCTCCTTGCGAAAACGGTCGGCGATGGTCTTAAACGTGGCGCCCTCCTGAGCCCACAGCACTTCGTACGCCCCCATCTCCAGGTAAGGCGATACGCTCCGCAAAGAAGCGCCGTTGTTCTGCAGCAGCAACTGCGTCATGGCACCCTTCCCTACTACCCCGGGAACATTGCGCCGTCCATGCGGCAGTGCGGGGAACGAAGGGTCGATCAGAGTCGACAAGACCAAGGCTGCCAGAAAGGCGCTTGGATTCCGCCGCAAGCCTAACCTTCTTCTGGAACAGCCTGACATTGGTAACTACCGCGGCAATTCGTCCGAACCCATAACACGAGTGATGTATCGCGAGCACGCGTTTCAGACCCTTGAGATTGTCTGTGGATACAGAATCAAACCCTCTGCTGTTTATCGAATACATGCAGAACACTCTTGCTTGCTCGAGACGACTTTGAATCACAACGGGCGGTCCGGCGAGGTCTTCCGGTTGGATCTCGATGTCATGGAATCTGATCTGCTCAAGCTTGGCGGGCTGGTAGATTTTACGAGCACCCTCAAAGGAGTCGCCGCGAAGGATCGGCCTGCGTTGCTGGGGGCGAGAGCTCGAGTTGGGAGAGTGCCTGATCGTTGATCTCGATGCTGCTCTGCTGCTTGAGCTCCTTGACCATGTCATCGAGGCTGCGGGACCTTCGCTGTGTCTTGAGACGGTTCTCGATCAGGTTGCGGGCGCTGGTGAAGGAGCGCTCGTAGCCTTGTTGGCGGCCCAGCAGTTGGATGAGGTGGACGCCTTTGGGCCCGATGATCGGCCCCGCGGTTTCGCCGGCGGTCTTGAGGGCGAGCGCCGCGGCTGCAAGCTCAGGGCCCCAGAGTCGAACGAGCTCGGGCTCGGTCTTGAAGCCCAGATCGCCCCCGCGGGCTTTTGTGGCCAGGTCTTCGGAGTGCTTGGCGGCGAGCTTCTGGAAGGCCTGCTTGGTCTTGGCTGCGTTCGCCCGGGCTTGACGCAGCAGGCGCCGGGCTCGCGCCTGCGCGCGCGTTCGTTTTGGGCTCTTGGCCTCGGCTGCGAGAAAGAGGTGGCTCACCCGCACTCGGGTGGGCTGCACGAACTCGGACTTGTGCGTGTCGTAGTAGCGCTGCAGCTCGGACTCGGACAGCGGCTGCTTCTTGTCGAGCTCTTCTGCGTACACGCGGGTCAGCTTGTGCACGAGCAGTTTCTCCAGGGCTGCCTTGACTTCGGGGTCCTTATCGAGCCCCCTGCGGCGAGCTTCCTCGAGCAGTAGCTCGCGACGAATCAGGGTGTCGAGGAGCTTCTTCTTGCCTTCAGGCGTTTTGTAGCGGGTGCGTGCGAACGCGGGCTGCGCTTCGAGTTCGGCCCTGAGTTGCGCTGCGGTGATCACGGCGGCGCTTATCTTGGCGACAACCTGCGGTGGTGCTTCTTGTTCTACTGGGGCTTCCTTTTCCGCTTCAGCCCGATCTGCTCGGCGCTCACAGCCCGACACGCAAAGCGCGAGGAGGGAACCGCCGAGCGCTAGGTTGAGGGCAACGACCGTGTTCTTCATCACGAGACCACTCACTGCCACACGGCGCGCGCATAACCGCGAGTGAAGCCCGGCGGAAACGTGACTGTGGCTGTGGCTGTCGAGCTTTCGAGCGTGCCCAGCAGTGGCGAGGTTTCCACGACCTGATCTGCCGCGTCCAGTGAGAGCAGATGGAGCTTGACTACGGTGCCCACGGGTATGTAGTGGGCCTCGATCTCGACGGGTACCGCACTGCCGCTGTTGATGACGACGTCCGGCGCCTCGAAACTGCCGCTGGGATTGGCTGGAGCCGGTTTGCCGGCGATGCTCACCACGCGGAGCGAGCGCGGTGGTGGAAGAAACGTGTCCACGGGTGCGCTGTTGGTGTGGATGCCGCGAATCGTGAAGGCTGAGCGGTGCTGAAAGGCCTCAAGACGTACGCTCCCGTTGCCGCTGCCGCCGCCGCGGCACCCGCCAGTTACCGGGTCCACGCCTCGCGCGGACAATACACCGCTGCCTTGGATGAGGGGGGCCACCAGGCGGATCGCACCGCCACTGCCCGAGCCTCCATGAAAGTAGTCGTGACACCCCCCCCGTCCGCCATGTCCTCCTTGTCCTCCATCGGCGAGAATTCGACCGCCAACCGAAATCAACCCGGAGCTTGCGATAAGTAGTGCACCTCCCCCGGCACCTCCGCCTGCGCCCCAAGCGCCCGTCTCGTCTGTGCTTCCACCACCCCCACCGGACCCTCCCAGTAACGGTACCAAGAACCTGGTGCTTCCCACAAAAGCGGCGCCGTCGCCCCACCATTGGCTGTTGGCGGCAGTACGTGAGCCAGCGCCGCCGCCGGGTCCTGCGCCCGACTGGGCTGCGCCGCTGGAACGGGCACCCACACCACCGGGGTAGCCGCCGGGTCCTGGTACAGAGGGACGTCGAGCGGAACTAATCCCTGTATAGTGGTATCCTGACTCACCCCTCAAATCCATGGTGCCCTGAACGTCGACAGCACCGGTCGCTAGCAAGTGGACCGGTCCGTTCGTCCACTTCGCCGACATCTTCAGTGTCACGCTCGCTGGAATCGTGATCGTGGTGAAGTGAAAGACATGGTCGCGTTCGGGGTCGATGCGCTGGCCATCGGGCCGAGGCGGCAGGCTGGCAGGGTTGAACTCTACCGTCGTGCCGGCCGGAGTCCCGGTCAAATCGAGCGCACCGTCGGCTCCGGTAGAGCCGCTACTGAACCCCTGTCCGAACGCAGGTGCCCCCGCTGGGCCCAGCACGCTCAGGGCTGCCAGTAGACGAAATCCCCATCTGTGGCTTGCTGCTGTGGTTTTTCGTTCCCTCATGACTGTGTTCCTTCCTCGCGAGAAACGCTCTGGGCGCGGTAGCCCTTCTTCTTCACTGCTGCACCACTTGCTGAACGCAGCTCCGCTGCGCGGAACATCTTGTTTCATGGCGACACCTCCCGGTTTGTGGCAGCGTCTGAAACGGTCGTGGTGCCTCCGTCCGCGGCAGTGCCCGCGTCTACCGAGGCATCCCCAGCACGGCGTACCGATGTCGATGCGTCGGATGCGAGGCCAGCACCCCACGTCATCGACGCTCCGGCGATAGGACCAGAGCCAGCGAAGCCGGTGTGGGGGCGGCATGCTGCAGCGTCGGCCGGACACCTGACGAACGCCGCAACGCAGGGCCCTGCCCCTGCGGGGCAGTTCTGTACGCCGCCACCGCCGATGCCGGCGGCCGGACTTGTCGGGACGTTCGCAGCCGGGGCGCCCGGTCCCAGTTCCTGAGTTCCCAGTCCCCGAGCCTGGGCGGCAGCCGGGAATATCGTCGGAGGCGCTGTCGGATCGTTGTGCACGCTGACGGTTTGACTCACTGCTTCCGAGCTCAGAGAGCTGTCGCTTGCGACTGGCAGCGACGCATTGCGGACGCTCACCATCGAGCTCACGGCCTCGACGGGAAGACTCTGGCCTGACGGGTCCACGGACACGGAGGGCAGCAACGTGTTACGCAGGCTCACCACCGGGCTGACCGCTTCCGAAACGAGAGGTGTCCCTGAAGCATCGACAGGCTTGGGCGGCAATGACACGTTGCGCACGCTCACGATCGGACTGACAGCCTCGGTCGGTTGCAACACGCCCGGCGCGCCACCGACCCGAACTGGGAGCTGGCCATTCTTGACGCTCACAACCGCGCTGACTGCCTCCGCCGGGTGCGACTCACCCGGGGTGCCTCCGATCGGGAACAGCAGGTGCTTGTTGCTTAGTGCAAAGACGCCGCTAGCGACCTCTTCCCGCGGCGGTCCGGGCGAGATACTGGAGGGCAAGGCCTGGTTCGCGATGCCGAAGGTGCCACTGGTGACCTCGTGCTTTGGGAGTTCGAGCGTGAGCTCTCCGATATAACGGGAGCCATTGGTGAAGACCGCGGTGGCCGTGTACCGGGCGCCTTGCTGGATGAGCCCCTCACGGGCGGCGAACAGCAGAAACGAGGCGTTGTCTGAAATCGTTAGGTCAACGTGACCGTCCGCCTCGTTCAAGAATGGTGCGCCCAGGTCGGGTTCGGAGACACCCAGTACCGAGCCCACGTCGACGCGCGTGCTGCGCAACGCAGGCCCCTGCAGGTCGACGAACGAAAGCTGGCGCGTGATGCCGGCGCCGAGCGCGAATTCGAGCTCGAAGACGGCGTCCTTCTGACCATCCGGCGCCAGTGCTGCGGGCCCTTGGCCCACGCGGTCGACGATGCTGCCCAGGAAACGCAGGGTCGCTACCGCGGGTGGCAGCGTGGTGGTGGCACGCACGATCACGGTCGACGGCGCGCTAGCGTTGCCGGCTTCATCCACGGCGACGAGCGAGACGGCGTCTCCCACCGATGCTTCCAGGAAGAGCGCGAAGGAGCCATCGGCGCTCGCGCGGCTACTGGCTGTGGCAGCGGTCGCTGGGTTTGTGGCGTTGACCGTCGCCCGGGACTCGACCGCGCCTGCCACCCCGTACACCAGGGACAGGCCGTTGTCGGGCGGTTCCGCAAAGATGCGCGTGACGTCGGGGGGTGCAGGCGGCGTGCGGTCGACGATGATCGTCTGGGTGTTCGCCGCTGTTTCGTCCAGGAGCCCGACCGCGGTGACGGTGATGATAGCCGTGCCTTCGGGCGCGCCTGCAAGATCGAGCGTTGCCTGATAGGGAGGCGCTTCGTCGATTACGGTCGAGGTACCCGCGGAGAATACCAGGCGCTTGACCGGCTCCGATGGGGTGGCAGAGACGTGAACGGTGTCGCGCCAACGCGAGTTGGCCACTGGTTTGGTGATGCGTACCTCGATGGGCCGGTTGTCGACGGTGACTTCGACCGGAGTCCCTGCCGGGCCCACGTTGCCGGCTTGATCTACCGCCCGCGCAGTGAGCGCATGCGGGCCGTCCGCAAGCGCGCTGCTGTCGAGCTCACCTTGGAAGGGCCGTTCGAGCTCCATCACCGGCTGATCGTCTGCAAGCAGCCGAATGCGAGCGACACCCGAGCCAGTATCCGCAGCGGTGGCGCTGAACGCGACCCGACCGACCAGCACGGCGCCATTCAGGATGCCCGCGAGCTGTGCTGGCTCGGGAGCCACGGTATCGATGCTGAACGCCTCAAGCAATGGACTCGCCTGGTTGCCCGCGCGATCCCCAATCGAAGCCTCGATGGCTAGCTGGCCGTCGGCAAGGTCGATCGACGGTGTGAAGCGGATCTGACTCGGGGACGCGCTCGGCTGAACTTGCGACCCGTCAACAAACAACGTCGCGCTGTCCGGGTCCACGCCGCTGAGACTGTCGGTCACGTCCACGACGATCCGGGGCCGAGCGCTGTTCACCCAGGAGCCGGACGCGGGGCGGCTCAGCGACAGGGCGGGCGGCTGACTGTCGTGGGTTGCGAAGGTGGACGTGAAGGCCTGCGTCTGGAGGTTGCCCGACGGGTCGCGGGCGCCGTTGACGCGCACTGTGTAGCGTGTGTCGTCGAGCAGTAGCGCGGCCGGCGCGAAGGTCAGCGTGGCCGCTGATGGAGACGCGGTTGTGCCAGCGAGCGTGCTCGTGCCGTCGGAGAGGGTGACGACGCCGAGGACCGAAGCCGTGGGATCGAGAGGTTCGTCGAAGCTGATCTCGATGCTGCTGGCCGGCGCGACTTCAATGGCACCATCGATCGGCACGACGCTCGCGACTCGCGGCGGCGACAGATCGACGGTACGGAAGCTTGCACTCGCTGGCTCGCGTGGGTGACGGCCGTGGATGTCCGTCACTGCCGCGGTCGCGGTCACGGTGATCAGACTGGCATCGGTCCACCGCCCCCGGAGCGTGACTTTCAAGCCGTCTGCGGACAGCTGCGGGCGCGCGAGGAGCGTGCTGGTGCCGTCGCTGACCGTAATGCCTTGGGGCGACCGGAGTGGGTCGCTGAAGTAGACCTCGATGGGTGCGTTCACGGCGACCTGCGTGGCGCCGTCAGCGGGCACGAACGCAACCGCTTCGACGGGCGTGTCGTCCAGGGTTACGACGCCGACATCCAGGGCCTGCTTGTCCTGTGCGAGGCGGCTTCCCATCATCGCCACGCCGCCCGTGAAGGGATCACGGAAGTGCAAGGTAAATGCGCCGAGCGGCACACCGGCCGCTTCAAAGCTGCCGTCATCACGTGCGTACAGCACCCGCCGGCCACGGTTCGGAAGCAGGTCGAGTCGAATCTCGGTGCCACGTGCGGGCGCGCCATCCGAGCGCACGACCCGTCCGCCCAGGGTGCCGCTTGGTTGCACCCTGACCTCGATGCTGTTGTCTCGGTCGGGCAGGATCTCGCCGGTCGCGCTGCCGTAGAGCGGGAACAGGCCGGAAACCGTCAGCGATGCGATGAAGGGCCCCGCGAGCAACTCCGGGAACACAAAGCTGCCGTCCGGGCCCACCGCAACGGTTTGGCTGTAGGTGGCATCGCCCGTGCCAGACACCACGAGCGTGCCCGCCGCTGGCCCGCCAGGCCCCAGCGCTTGCCCGCTAAGCCTGCCCACACCATGCAGCTCGACGAGGCTTTCGACCTGGCCTCCCGATGGAACGGTGAGCGTGGCGATGCCGCGATCCGGGCTGCCGAGCACATCGACGCTGAGGTTGGCAGAGCCTGCGGGCACCCGATCGAACACAAAGCGTCCCGCATCGTCTGTCAGCGTCGCCTGCTCCCCGCCGCCCGCACCGCCGACGCGGATCGAGACGATCGACGGCGGCGCGGGCGTCAAGCCATCCGCGTTCAGCACGCGGCCCAGCACGCGGCCCGAGGATCGCAGCCGCACGTTCAGCTCCAGCGTGCTGCCGTCG
>JAKSBK010000344.1 GCA_022361155.1 Pseudomonadota bacterium | reverse complement strand
TTGATTCGTCTCGATTCGACTGTTTGCCGGTGGAGGCTCGCCCCGGCCTACTCGGCCCACCCCTTCACGCGCAATCAGAAGCGATAACGGATTCTTCGAACTTAGCGTTCCTCCGTCCTCCTAGACAGAGGGAGGTGAGAGCGAATTCGTTTCTGGTCTGAGTATTCCACGGGAACGCGGCCAGTGATTCCAGGCGAAGAGGGCCGGTGATTCCACGGGAAGGGGGCCACTGATTCCAGAGGAAGGAGGCCACCTAATCCAGGCGAAGGGGGCCACTTTTGGACCTACTGCCGGAATGCGTGGTCCCCTTCTGCCGGAATGACAGGTCCATTGCGGCGTGACGCGGTAAGTCGCTCGGAGCCGGCGTTCGGTCTCCTCCATCAAGAACGTGGAGGAGTCCCCTGTGCCCGCTCATCGCTTACCCATGCGCAAGATCAAAGACGTATTACGCCTGCACGCGGCAGGCCTCTCGGCACGAGGGATCGCCCGCTCATTATCAATCGGCCGGACGACGATTGCCCGAACCTTGGACCGAGCTCAGGAGGCTGGCCTCTCTTGGCCGTTGCCCGAGGAGATGACCGATGCCGAGTTGGAGCGGACCCTGTATCCGGCTTCACCCGCCGCCGAGGCCGAGCGCCCGGTGCCGGACTGGTCCTATGTGGCTCAAGAACTCCGCAAGAAGGGTGTGACGCTGCGGCTCCTGTGGGAAGAGTACCACGCTTCACACGGTGAGGCGTACCGGTACAGCTGGTTCTGCGAGGCGTACCGGCAATGGAAGAAGACCATCGACCCGGTGATGCGCCAGGAGCACAAGGCTGGCGAGAAGCTCTTTGTCGACTGGGCGGGTCAAACACGAACGGTCGTCCCATTCGGCGAGCCTGCCTGGGAGGCGCAGATCTTTGTCGCGGTCCTGGGCGCCTCCGGCTATGCCTACGTCGAGGCCACACGCACACAGACACTCCCCGATTGGATCGGAGCCCACGTGCGCACGCTGGAGGCCCTGGGCGGCGTGCCCCGCGTCGTGGTGCCCGACAACACGCGAACCGCCGTCACGAAGCCGTGTTACTATGAGCCGGACCTGAACCGCACCTATGCCGACCTGGCGACCCACTACGGTATGGCCATCGTGCCAGCCCGCGTTCGGCGGCCTCGAGACAAGGCCAAGGTGGAGTCTACGGTGCTGGCCGTCTCGCGCCGCGTCCTGGCGCCCTTGAGGAACCGGGCGTTCACGTCGCTCTCGGCCCTCAACGAGGCTATCCAAGAAGAGCTGGACGCCTTCAATCGCCGGGCCTTCCAGAAGCTGGAGGGCTCCCGCGAGAGTCAGTTCGAGGCCATAGACCGTCCGGCACTTGAGCCGCTGCCGACAGCCCGGTTCGAGTATGCCGAGTGGAAGCGGCCACGTGCCGGGATCAACTACCACGTGACCGTCGACGGCCATCACTACAGCATTCCCTTCCGGCTCGTCAGGCAGGTGATCGACGTCCGGGTGACCG
>JAKSBK010000343.1 GCA_022361155.1 Pseudomonadota bacterium | reverse complement strand
CTTCAGCCGCGATATTTCGTCTCGCAACCTGTCAATCTCCGTGTTCCCCCTACCAAGGACCGCGAGAGCTTCATTTCAAGTACATCTGGCAAGCTTCGCGCATTATCTCCATGAGGGTGGCGATGATCGGTTTCGGTTCGGGGTCGTTTTCGATCCTGCTCGATGTCCGTGTTAGCAGGAAGATGGGATCAATTCGCGTACCGCCGTAATGACAGGCGCTCAACTCGGCACCCATGGCGTTCTCGGAGGTGATGTACGTGAGGGCGTCCGACAGTCCTTCAATGTACATGACCTGCGCAAAGGGATCTCCGGGTCGCTCCATGAACTGCGGTCCGTTGTACTGGAATGGGAACAGTGTGGGTTCCGCCGTCGATGCCCCGGTCAACAGGGCCGACGACACGATGACAGGTCCGAGATTTCGCATCCAATTCGCCACTACAACATTCCTCCGCAAAACGCGCATGCGATAAAATGATTTCAGTCGACTATATACGTTATGGCACATGCTCCTCTTGTCGCGCGGCGGTTCCGCCAGCGCGCGGGTTGCGACAACTCGGAATTTCCGGTGTTGTCCGTGCAAGAGGGTTGTCCCGGCCACTCTCGTCCCCGGCACTGCGAGGACGGGCGGCATGGGGCCCGGTACGGGCACCTGGTGTTCGCTTCAGGAGTTGGTCGGGCGGGATCGCGATTTCAAGGGGGGCGGCGCAAAAACCTCGGCGGACGGCCCCTCCGCGTCCTCCGCGCTCCTTGGCGACCTCCGCGTTGAACCGATGTGTCGTTGGAACGCGGAGGGCGCGGAGGAGCGCGGAGGACGCGGAGGATGAACCTGCCGTCTCAGTACGGGATGGGGAATGACGGGGACAGTCGAAACCAAAGGTTAAGGATGAGAAGTCGTTTATCTTTCGATCATTGGTGCTGTATTGAACATGATGCCTCTGTAATTTCATATGGTGGCTGTAACGAGTCCGGCCCCTAAACCCACTCACCCGGCTTGGTGATGGTGGTGCCAGGGAGGGTGTCCGGGAATTGCGCCGAGCGAAGTCGTGCCGTGTCCATATGGCGAACGAACGATGCCAGCGGCCGTAGCGATCCGGCGACCACGGATGACGGGCAGATGAGCCCCACGGTGCGTGCCAGTTCCTGGGTTACGATGCGGATGGGCTCGCACAGGTCCGTGTCGTTGGTGACCACCACGGCTACGTCCCATACACCCTGGAAGGCGTCACGCACGAGGTGTGCGCCGAGGTTGACATCGGAGCCTTTCTCCTCGGTCTTGTAGACGAAGGCGACGTCGGGCCGCGGTCCCTGGTAGATCGTTGGCGGAGGAAGCAGAAACGGGGCCGGTGGCGGACGGTGGGCGATGCCCGACCACTTCTGCACGACCTGGAACGTGCCCTTGAAGACGTGAACCTCGGGGACGGTCTTGAGGGCACGGTAATACACCTGTTGGCGAACAGGGG
>JAKSBK010000342.1 GCA_022361155.1 Pseudomonadota bacterium | reverse complement strand
GGTGCCGATACCAACCGCGGTGCCGATACCAACCGCGGTGCCGATACCAACCGCGGTGGCGGTTCCGCGATAGTCCGCTCCGGGGCCGACCCCCGAGAACGGGCCCTTCGGACGCTGATTGCGGCCCACCAGAAGGCTCCCAAGGACCATCACGTCATGGCACGACTCGCCGCGAGATACCTCGAGCGTGGCCAGGGGTCGGAGGCTCTAGCTCTAACAAGGCAAATGGTGCGCAAGCGCCGCAGGCGCGCGCGCTACTGGATCCTCCACGGCGATGCTCTCAGAGCCTCCGGCAGGCCGACGCAAGCTAAACGCGCCTGGCAGCGTGCGCTGCGACTAGCGCCCGACAACCGGATCGCCCGCCGCCGCCTTGTGGCGCGCGCGCTCTAGCGACGCCCTCTCCAGGCCAGCTCTCGTGAGGTCGAGCTTGTCACGAACTCCTCGTGGGCCCGCAACTCGTTGGCAAACCACGGCAGAGCCGAGGTCCTGACCCCCGCCGGTTTGCGATGCTCGTGGTCTCCCGCGATACTCCGAACAGCATGACTGCTTCTGTCCCACTGCGGGTGGTTCTGACGTACGAGGACTACCGGCGCTTGCCCGACGACGGCCGGCGTTACGAGCTCTTTGAAGGAGAAGTCTACGTGACCCCCGCGCCGCTAGTGGTGCATCAGCGCATCTCCCGCAATCTGGAGTTTCAGCTTCACCGCTACGTGCAGCAGCACGGCCTCGGTGAAGTGCTTGATGCCCCCGTCGATGTAATTCTGGGTCGAACCACGGTTCTGCAACCCGATTTGCTGTACGTTTCCCGTAAACGTGAAGCCATCGTGACCCGCCACGGCGTCGAAGGCCCGCCCGATCTCGTCATAGAGATCCTTTCGGATAGCACACGGGAACGCGATCGTGGCGTCAAACAGCAACTGTATGCGCGCCACGGTGTCGCTCACTACTGGATCGTGGATCCGGCCACCAAGACCGTGGCCGAACACGTGCTCGAGGAAGGGGGGTATGTTCTGTTGCGCACCTACGTAGCCAACGATGTCATGGCCCCCGCCCTGTTTCCCGAGCTAGCCATCGATCTCGCGACCGTCTTCCCCCCGTAGCAATCCAACCTGGACCCCACCGCTGGCCGTGATCGAAGCTCTGGCACACGAGCCGCAGGATTGGCTCGCACCGCGCGCGATCGCTCGGCGGACTGGTTGAAGCGGGTGGAGGGCTGCGGGACGCCCGCGGCGAGCGAGTGTACACAAGGCCCGGGAAGAGGCCGCGACTTGGTATGCCCGGTTCGAGAGCGAGGATTGGATGTCGCTGATCCCTACGCTGCCTTGCGATAGAGCTCACTGGCGGCGGACAGGCCCTTGGCGTGGTGCTGGCCGCGCCGCTCGCTTTCGAGACGGATCAGCTGCACTTGACCCACCATGCCGAAGAAGCGGCGCGCGTACTGGAGCACGCAGGGCAGGAACTGCTTGGGTTCGAGCCGCAGTTGCTCCAAGAGCGCTTCGGGCAGGCCCCGTCGAGGCTCGCACGCCGGGACATGGTAGACTCGAATGATGTCCGATGCGGCGCCGCGGTTGGCCACATACGAAGATGTGCTTGCCCTCCCGTCCGAGTCGCGCGCGGAGATACTTGCTGGCCGGATCGTGACCGCGCCAGCTCCCCTGCCAAGGCACTCCAAGGCCCAGCGCGCCCTGGGTGGCTTCGTCGGAGGACCCTTTGACGATGATGACGGACTGGGTGGCCCGGGTGGTTGGTGGATCTTCATCGAGGTCGACGTGCGCTTTAGTCCGCACGATGTGGTGCGGCCTGATCTCAGTGGTTGGCGCAGAGAGCGGCTGGCCAACCCCGCCGACCAGCGGCCGATCGACGTGGTGCCGGACTGGATCTGTGAAGTACTTTCGCCTACCACCGCAGCGCAAGACCGTGTGACCAAGCGGGATCTCTACGCGCATCACGGCGTCGGTCACTACTGGATCGTCGACGTGGAGGCCCGCACCCTGGAAGCGTTCGCATTGACCGCCGGACGCTGGATCCTGCTTGGGAACTACGACGAGGACGCCAACGCACGTATCGAGCCCTTTACCGACATCGAGCTCGCGATCGGTCGCCTGTTCCTGCCACCGCGGTCCGAGCCGTCAGAAACGTAGCCATCACAGCATCGTCTGAAGCCTGGCAACATCTCTGAATGTAGAGGAATGAGCGCGGCCGTGGCTCCGATGATCACGCCACCGACGAGACGAGGCGATAGTCGATAGCCACGCTCCGTGCGGTCTCATAGGTAGACGCGCTGATGCGGGCCAGCTCCGACGGACTGAGGGATGAGTCGTGTTCCAACTGCGCCCAAATGTCAGCTCGGTAGTTGGGTCCTTGGATGACGCGCTGGCGATACGTGGGATGGCGCTTGAGGAGCGACGACGGGGGATCGACGTCTTGTGGCCGCGAGCGTAGAAGGCGCGAGTGAACCGCCAACGGGCCGCCGGCGAAACGCGGGTCATGTCCATGTCGAGCGATGCTGAGGCGCGTCAGTTCGTCGTCACCCTCAGGAGAGAGTCCTCGGGCGTCGGAGAGTCTCGTGAGTGCTCGCCAACGCGCATCGGACCGGCCAAGCCAATGTCCGATCGCCGCCCACCAGGCTAGAAGCAACTCGTCGCTAGCGGTCAGTCGCACAATCCGCAGCAGTTTGGGCACGTTGACTCGCCTGCTGTGCTGTTCCAGCCAAGCGCACAACACGCCCCATGACCTGTAGCCGCTCGGCATGCTGTCGGCCGCGAGCGAGACGAGGGTCAGCTCGATGTCCGCCGGCTCGACCCAGCGGCGTCGCGGTCCCAACCTGAGCCCACAGCTGCGTAAAGCCGCCTCGAGCGCGTTTCCGCGCAGCAGCGCGGGCGTGGTTCTAAAAAACGCCATCGAGGCCCAGTTCCTCACACAAGCGCTGCATTTGACGTTTGGCCGCCGGAATCCAATAGACCTCTCGGCTCTCATCGTTTCCCTCGTACTGCTCGACGAAGGGCCAAGCGCGTCGCAGCTCATCAAGCGTTGGACGCAGTGCAATGCAGTCCTCATAGTCCACACCGCGATCGACCAGCGCGACGAGCTTAGTGCACAGGAGGTCCAACCGCCCCAGCGTTCGGAGACAGAAGGCTCGCGCCGCTTCGCGAATGGACTCGGGGATTTGCGGGTCCAGAACGTCGCAATCATCCGTTGTTCGGGAAACAACACCTAGCAGGGACAGCGCGGCGCCTCCAATTACGACCGCCTCGTAACGCAGGCCTTGCTCGGCAAGGTAGGCGTCGAACTGCGGGACAACTTGCTCAGGGTACATAGTACTATTTTAAATAGTACAGACTCCGGCCAGGTCAAGTCGCACGCGAGGTAAGCATCCCGCGGAGCGCATCTGGCCGTGGGCGGGGTGGGCGAGGCAAGCTCCTTGATGAAAGGAGCGGCGGATGGGCAATGGAGCGAAGGAATCTCAGAGGAAGCCGCGGATGAGCCGGGCGGCTGG
>JAKSBK010000341.1 GCA_022361155.1 Pseudomonadota bacterium | reverse complement strand
CATGACGTTACAATACGGTACAGTCAATCCAACGACCCACAAGGAGGTCCAACATGGCTAAAGCCAAGAAGGGCGCCCGGAAGAAGGCCGCCGGCGCAGGTAGGAAGAAGGCGACTCGCAAGAAAGCTGCGCGCAAGCCGGTTGCTCGCAAGAAGGGCACCAGGAAGACCACCACCAGGGCCGCTAAGAAGGGAGGCCGCAAGAAGGCCACGCGCAAGGCTGGCCGCAAGAAGGCCGCCACGACGGGCCGCAAGAAGGCCACCAAAAGGGGTGCTCCGAAGAAGAAGAGCACCGCTCGCGGCAGAAAAAAAAAGTCCGCTGAATCGGATGCGGCGTCCCCGGAGCCGATCGCTGACGCGGGCTTCCTGAGTCCCACGCCGGTCGGCACGACGCCCCTGTAGCGCCAACGTCGGGCCGTAAAGCGCCTAGCAGCGTTTGGCGCGTGCCGGTGGCGGACAGCGGACCGCGCCAAGCGCTGGTGCTACGCGTTCGTGCAGCTGCACCTGCCGCTGCCTGCGGCAAAAAAGCCTGCGGCGAACAAGCAGCCGTGTGCTGTCTGGAGGGGGGGCTGCGAAATTGGTGACCGATGCGGGCTAGGCCGCAGGTTCGTCCAGGCGGCTGCGGAGCAGGCGAGCTAGCCGCTCCTCATGTATTCGGATGTCCAGCGTCTTGGCACGGGGGGAAACAACGGTCCCCGCGCGAGCGCCGCGCGGTTTGTGCACATACCGCCGGGCAGTGTACAGCACTTCGGCGCGGGCTTCTTTGTGCAGCTCGCTGAAGCGGACGGCGAGCGTGGCTGCATCTGCGAGTAGCTGAGGCGGACAGGCCTCACCTCTGTCGAGTGGGATCACTACATGGGCGCCGTGGCCTCCGCGCACGTGCAACCACAGGTCCTGTGGTCGCGCGTACCGCCGCAAAAGCTCGTCGTTGTCGGTTGCAGAGCGACCCACACGAATGGGTCTCCGCCCGCTTCCTGTGTACGTCCTATAGGGCAGCCGCAGCTGCGTCCGCTTGCGTTGCGGGGCATCCGGCGCTCGCTCGCCGGTGAAGAGACCAAGCCGCGAAGCCTCCCGCTCCAAAAGGGTGAGCCGATCGCCACAAGAGCTTTGCTCCACGGCGGCGCGCAGCTGCTCGAGCCGCGCTAGCTCGCTATCGGTGTCCCGGGCGCGCTGGAGCTGGATGTGCTGACTTCGCTCGAGCCGCTGCGCTCGCCTGAACCAGGCCTGAGCCTGCAGCTTTCCGCCAAGCTTGGGATCGATCTCAATGCACACCATCTCAAGTGCCGGTGTGTAGAGATCCGCCACCTGGACACTCGTCTGACCTGTCCGCAGCTCCGGCAAATGGGCGAGCAGCAACGAGGCGTGCTTGCGCAGCACGCTCGCTTCTTGGGCTCGAACGAGATCGGCGGCAATGGCGCGCTTGCGCGCCCGCAGTCTGGCTTCGTGGCGGGCAAGCCCTCGGAGCAGGCGCTGCCCGCGCCGCGCGTGCGCCAGTTGGGCTAGGGCGATCATCAGGCGGTTTCCCTCGGTGCTCAGCGCTTGAAGATCGCTGGCCCAGGTGTAGGGCTCCACGGCTCGGGCTGGGGTGGTTGACTCGTTGTCCGCCATGTCCCGAGGTGGGACACGCTCAGGGATCAGGCTGCCCAGCTGTGTTCCGTCCGGGCCCAGGAGAAGAAGGTTGCCCAGGTGGCCGTGAAGCTTGACCACGAGCCGCAGCAGGCTGCCTCGCTTTCGGAATGCGAGCTCCAGGGTGCGCGGACCGGTGGCGGTGCTGCGTTCGAGTACCGCGGCGGTGAGCTCCTTGCGGAGCACTCGCTGGAAGTCGTTGGGCCGGCGCTTTGCGTGCGGTCGACTGGCGATCCAGCCCAGGCCTCGCGCCTGGGGCTCGAACGAAATCAGCACGACGCCGCGCAGGCTTCGCTTGCTGAGCTCCAAGTACACCTTGGAGGTGCCATCCGCGTGGATTTGCCGCAGGCGCGCTTCGCGCAACCCCGCAAGCGGGCCCTTGGCTTGTACCGGGTCGGGGCGGGCCGCCGCTATGATCCGTCCCCCCGGCCTGGACCGATCGCTGGCGGATGGTCAGAGGTGCCTCCATCGGCTCTGACCTGCAACGCAGAAGAGGGTGAATCGGGCGTCCACAGCCCGCTGTCGGCCAGCTGCTGCAGCCGAGCGATCGGTCGATTCGAGTCCACGCCCTCCACCACGGTATAGAGCGTGTCGCTCGACTGCAGCTTAGCGACCGCCTGCAGGAACTTGCTCAACACCTCTTCCCCCAGCCCGGCGCGGGCCCCGAGCGCGGGCAGGCGGGCAAAGGCCCCCCTCTGCGGGGGCTCGGGCCACTCCATCGGATCAAAGGCACAGCTGAGCCCCAGCGACGCGGCAAGCCAGTAGGCCACATCAGGCTCCCACAGTCCGCCTGGAACCCACACGTAATTGCGCTGCTCTCGGTTCGGCAGTTGTTCCGCGTAGCGCCGGAACCTCTCCCGGCCCCGCGCACCCGGCGTCAACCTTGCAGAGGTTCGCAGGATGATTGCCACCGCCTGCAGCGCATCCGAGGCGGTCTCGGTCCAGCGCATGGCCTCGAGCAGCCCCGGTGTAAGTCGCAGCGGCCCTTGTGCCGATTCGAGGGCGCTTTGGGGCGCCCTTAGCGCAAGCGCGAGCTGCGCAGGCAGGCCCGCTCGCCAGCGCACCAAGGTCTGGCGGCGCGGCAGCGGATCACGCAGGATCAACTCACCAAAGCGTACCCCTGCAAACGCGTGTGCGTCGGGTAGTCCGCGATACACTCGTCCGACCAGCAACGTTCTCATGGTACAGACCTGACGCCCCACGGCTTGGAGGCCGCCGAGCGCGCTACGGTGTGGCTCGTCGTGAGGCGGAGTGCAAGGAGCCGCTGGCGGCGTGGGTCAGCGGCTCCAGGCATGCAGACCGAGGTGGCCGGGTGGCTTTCTAGGCCAAAGGTGGGGCAGCTGCCTCAACGGGCCTAGATGGCTCTCCGCCCCTCTGCCCCTACAGAACCCGTGCGGTGCCGTCGATTTCAGCGCTGCGGCCACTGATGAGCGCCAGGCTGAGCATGCCCACGGATTCAGCGCCTTGCGGATCGCGAACCTCGTCGCGTTCCGACAAGGGCCTGCTGCGCGATGAGCTCCTGGCGACGCAGCAGTTCCTGGCTGCGGTGCTGCGATCGATCCGTGACGCGCTGATCATGGTCGACCGAAGTGCCACGGTGCAGGCTGTCAACCAGGCGGCGCTCGAGCTTCTCGGGTACGAAGAGCAGGAGCTGCTGGGTGCGCCGCTGAGCTTCGTACTGGAGATTCCCGAGGGTTTCGGCCAGGATCAGGCCGACCCGGATCAGGCAAAGCGCCTCTTTGACCGATTGCCCACGCTTGCACCCGAACAGACCTACCTTGCGAAGGACGGCAGCAAGCTGCCCGTCTACTTCTCGACCACGCCCGTGCTTGCACCCGACGGCCAGGTCAGTGCCCTCATCTGCACGGTGCTTGCCACGCCCGAACGGGCACGGGCCGAGATCGAGCTGAGGCAGGCCGACAAGCTGGAGTCCGTGGGTCGGCTTGCCGCGGGCATCGCGCACGAGATCAACACGCCGGTTCAGTTCGTCGGCGACAGCGTTTACTTCCTGCGCAGCGTGTTCGGGGATCTGGAGATTCTGCTAGCGACGTATCGCTCCATGTGCAGCGAGCTCAAAGAGTGTGGGATCCACGATGACCTGCTCCGACGGGTCGGTCGAGCCGAGCAAGAGGCGGACTTGCCGTACCTGACCGAGCAGATTCCAAAGGCCTGTGAGCGGATGATCGAGGGCGTGGCCCGCGTTGCGACGATCGTGCGAGCGCTCAAGCGTTTTGCCCACCCTCCGGACAACAACAGGGCACCTGCCGATATCAACCAAGCGCTGCGCGACACTCTGGCTGTGGCGCGTAACGAGTACAAGTACGTGGCGGAGGTCGAAACCGATCTGGCGCCTCTTCCGCTCCTGGACTGTCACATAAGTGACCTCAATCAGGTGTTTCTGAATCTGATCGTGAACGCCGCCCACGCAGTCCAAGACGTGGTTGAGGGTACAGGAAAGTTGGGGCGCATCGTGGTGCGTAGCTTTGTCGAAGGGCACCGCATCGTAGTTAGCATCTCGGACACGGGAACCGGCATCCCCGAGGAGATCCATACCCGGGTCTTCGATCCGTTCTTCACAACCAAGCCGGCGGGCCACGGTACGGGCCAGGGGCTTGCGATCGCACGCCACATCGTGGTCGATAGGCACGGCGGTCGGCTGAGTTTCGAGACCGAAGCCGGAAAGGGCACGACCTTTCGGGTCGGTCTGCCTTCGGACGGAAGCGTTCTGGGTGTGGAGGCCGCGTGAAGCGCGTCGTTTTCGTCGACGATGAAGCGTTGGTGCTCGAGGCCCTGAGGGACCGGCTGCGCGCGCATCGGAAGCGCTGGGACATGCACTTCGTGCAGGACGCCCAGGCCGCGCTCGACGCGCTGGCTGATGCTCGCACCGACGTCGTGGTTACGGACGTGCGCATGCCCAAGGGCGGGGGCATCGAGCTGCTCAAGCAAATCCGCCAGGAGCATCCGCACGTCGTGCGGATCGTTCTGTCGGGGGACACGGGGCTCAAGAACGCGTTTGCCGCCGTGCCGGTGGCCCATCAATGGTTGACCAAACCGTGCTCCGGGGACCTGCTTGAGACCACGATCGAGCGGACATGCGGTCTTTACGATCTGCTTCACAACGAGAGCCTGCAGGAGATCGTGGGCGGTGCCGACACGTTGCCCTCGCTGCCCAAGGTGTACGCAGAGCTGGCACGGACGCTGGCGGACCCGAGGGCTTGTGCGAAGCACGTGGCCGCCGTGGTGGAGAAGGACATGGCCATGTGTGCAAAGGTCCTGCAACTGGCCAACTCCTCGTTTTTTGGACCGAAGCAACGGATCGTCAGCCTCGAAGGCGCTGTCAGCTACCTCGGAACCACGATGATACGCAGCCTGATTCTCTGCGCGGAGGTGTTCCGAGTCTTCGAGGCTGCGAAGGTCGATGCGCGCTCCCTTGAGCACCTGCAGGCGCACGCCTTGAAGACGGCGCAGTTGGCAGCCAGGCTGACGACGACCCACAACGGCGTCGAGCACTTCTTTGCCGCCGGGGTGCTGCACGACGTGGGCAAGCTCGTTGTGGCCAGCCTGATGCCCGAGCGCCTCCGGCGTGCTGCCCTGGCAGCGCAGGGCGGCAAGCAGGGCATGCTGGCGGCCGAAACCGCCAGCATGGGCGTCACCCACGCGGAGATCGGGGCCTACCTGCTGGGCTTGTGGGGGCTGCCGCTGCCTGTAGTGGAGGCTGTGGCCTATCACCATCGGCCGAGCCGCGTGCCGCACACGGGCTTCGCTGCCGTGGATGCCGTCCACGTCGCCGACGCCCTTGTCGCCGAGCTCGAGCCGGGTCCAGAGGACGGCTTCGGCGACGAGGCCGAGCTCGATCTCGACCACCTTTTCAAGCTCGGGGTGGGCCAAGACCGGCTCGAGGCATGGCGTGCTCTCGCCGAGCGCTGTGTGGGGGGCCTGGCGACGGGTCCAGCAGCGCGGAGGACGCGCAGGTGAGCGGGACGGTGCTGCTGGTGGACGACGAACCGCACGTCATCGAGGGTCTGGCCGCGGCCCTGCGCAGCGAGCCCTATGCCGTACTGGGGGCGACCTCGGGTCATGGCGCTCTCGAGCTGCTGGCGCAATACGCCGTCGACGTGATCGTGTCCGACGAGCGGATGCCCGGCATGAAGGGCAGCGAGCTTTTGACTCGTGTCCGCCACCTGTATCCCGATACGGTGCGCATCGTACTTACCGGTCAGGCGGAGTTGGATAGCGCACTGGCAGCAATCAACGATGGCGAAGTCCTTCGCTACCTGCTCAAGCCCTGCCATGGCGACGAGCTGAAAGGGGCGCTGCGCGAGGCGATGCGACAGCGGGCTCGGAACAGAGCCACGAGTCAGTTTCTCGAGGCGGCACGGATCGCCCAGCAGGCAGCCCTCCGGCCGGACGACGCGCTCGCCGGGGTGCCGGGCTCGCCCCCCGCGCCGGGCTCGAAGAGCGGCGACATGCTCTCGTGCCTACCGGAGCAAGAACGTTCGAGTCTTTCGCGGCGCGAAACCGAAATCCTGCGCGAGCTGGTGGCCGGAAAGAGCGTCAAGGACATCGCCAAGACCCATTTTGTCAGCCCTCACACCGTGAGAAACCACATCAAGGCGATCTACCGCAAGCTGAACGTCCATTCGCAGCGTGAGCTGATGCACCGCTTCGTGGACTCGCCAGGCCCTTAGGGCCCGCGGGAGAACAGCTCATCCATCCCACCGGTTCCGACCACCGCCGGCTATGTTGCTCTGTCAAGTCGCGACCTGTGCGAACCTGTGCGAACGGCTATGGCGATTGCAACGGTGCACGGTATCTGAGCTGCGCAGCGCGAGCTCGGTGTCGGCCTCGGTTTCGACCTCCGCGCCGGTTCCACCATGGGACCCCCAGCCCAGCTTTGGATCGCCGCCCAGCTATCCGGCCCAAGGAATCATTGAGGAATCCTCTCTACTTCTGCACGGTCTTGTGGTTAGGACCCGCCATGGCGCGCGGGCATTGAAACCTGGGCATTGTTTAGCTAAGCAAGGCGAGGCGTCGTTGCCCCAGGCGAAGCAGCGGGCTGCTTCCCCGTCCGGGCCTACAGTTTTCTGGTCTTGTGTTGGGCACGAGATCGTGACGGCTTGCAGGCGCCGCGTGAGCAAAGGAGCAAATGTGGCCGAGATTCAGACCCCGTATGGCGGTGAACTTGTGGACTTGCTGGTTTCTTCGCAAGAGGCCAGGGAGCTGGCCCGACGAGCCCGCGAGTGCCGCAGGGTAACCCTTTCGGACCGTGCGTTGTGCGATCTGGAGCTTCTGGTCAATGGCGGGTTCTCACCGCTGCGGACCTTTCTCGGCAGGGAGGACTACGAACGCGTTGTGGCCGAGAGCAGGCTCAAGAACGGTGTACTGTGGCCCCTGCCAGTCATGCTCTCCGTGGCCGCCAGCAGCGGAATCGAGCCTGGGCAGGAGCTCGCGCTCGACGCTCCCTGGGGCGACACGCTCGCGATCATGGATGTGCGGGAGGTGTTCGAGTACGACGCGGAACGGGAAGCGCAGCAGGTTTTTGGGACCAGCGACCGCAAGCACCCCGGCGTCAGCGCCTTGCGCGCGCAGGGCGAACGGTACGTGTCGGGCCCCCTGAAGGTTTTTGGCCGGCCCGAGTACTACGATTTCCCCGACCTGCGTTTGACGCCACGACAACTGCGACGAGAGCTGGCGGCGCGCGGGTGGAAGCGCATCGTGGCCTTCCAGACGCGCAACCCGATCCACCGTGCGCACGAAGAGCTGACGCGTCGCGCCGCGCGTCAGATCGAGGGCGGGCTGTTGTTGCATCCCGTGGTCGGCGTCACCAAGCACGGCGACGTCGACCACTACACCCGCGTGCGCTGCTACAAGGCGCTCGTCGACAATTACTACGAGGCCGACGAGGTGGTGCTGGCGCTGTTGCCGCTGGCCATGCGCATGGGAGGCCCCCGCGAAGCCTTACTGCATGCGATCGTGCGCCGCAACTACGGGGCCACTCACTTCATCGTAGGACGCGATCACGCCGGTCCCGGCAACGATTCGCAGGGGAGACCCTTTTACGGCCCCTACGATGCCCAAGAGCTGCTGCGCAAGCACGAGGCCGAGCTTGGCGTGAGCATGGTACCGTTTCAGATGGTCGTGTATGCGCCAAAGCAGGACAGGTACGTTCCGCTCGACGAAGTGCCGAAGGGCACGGAGACCGCCGGTATCAGCGGCACGCAGGTTAGGGAGGACTACCTCGCGAAGGGCCGCGCGCTTCCAGCCTGGTTCACGCGGCCTGCGGTGGCGAGCGTGCTGGCGCAGGGCAATCCTCCGCGCAGCAAGCAAGGCTTTACCATCTGGTTCACCGGCCTCAGCGGGTCAGGTAAGAGTACGCTCACGCGAGCGCTCGAGCAGCGTCTGCTCGCTATCGGTCGCGACGTGACCGTGCTGGATGGTGACGAGATACGCACCCATCTGTCCAAGGGCCTTGGGTTTACCAAGGAAGATCGTGACACCAACATCCGGCGTGTCGGCTACGTTGCTTCTCAGGTGACGCGTCATGGGGGTGCCGTGATCACCGCTTGCATCTCACCCTACCGGGCCGTGCGCGACGAGAACCGTGAGCTCATCGGCAACTTCGTCGAGGTGTTCGTCGATGCTCCGCTGCACGTGTGCGAGCAGCGGGATGTCAAGGGTCTGTACAAGAAGGCTCGCGCCGGCGAGATCAAGGAGTTCACCGGGGTAAGCGATCCCTACGAGCCGCCCGTCGACCCCGAGGTCGTCGTGTCGACACATCAAGAAACCGTCGGCGAGTCGTGCGACAAGATCGTCGCACAGCTGGCGTCGCTGGGTTACCTGCAGGAGCCCGCCTAGCCCGCTTGCATCTCCAGGTGCGAGGCAGTTGTGAGCGGCTCAATCCATCGCAAGGCGGGCGCTGAGGCGCCGCCCCGCTCGCGCAGCGAGCACTTGACCCGCAACGAAGCTCTCAGCTTCCCCTGGAAACCGATCTGGCAGCGTCCGGCCGGCTCCTTAGGCGCTCGAGCAAGACCTCGCAGGGGTGGCGGGGCGCGAATCCGGCGAATCGTTTGACTTGGTTTCTGCACGAGTGACCGGTGGCGAGCATGCGCCGGCGAGTGTGGGATTCGCGAGGAAGGTGCCGAGCCCAGCCCGCGGAAAAAATCCCTCGCGAGTACTCGTAGTGTTCGGCTTCGTGCCCGTACACACCGCACATGCCGCAACAGCCCAGCGCAGGGAGCTCCAGCTCGAGCCCGAAGGCCTCGAAGATGCTCTGCCACTGTTGCCGGGAACCTCGAGCCGACGTACGCTCGATGCAGTGCTGCAGCAGCTCGAAACGTCCGTCGCTCGTTCCGGCGTGGCCTCGCGCTCGCAGGATCTGCTTGAGCCTGGGTGCCTCCCCGCATAACCACTCCTGGAGCAGCTTTACCTCGAAGCCGAGATCCGTGGTTTGCAGGGCTTCGCAGTACTCGTCCCGGTAAGTGAGCGTGACGGCGGGCTCGATGCCGATCATGGGAATGCCGAGCGCAGCCGCGTGCGCCAGCCTGTCGCGGTTGCGCTTGACGACCTGGTTGAACCGACGCAGAAACCCCCTCAGGTGCAACCCTTTGCCGTTCTCGAAGAAGGGCAGGACCCAGACCTTGTAACCGAGCTCGCTCAGCAGATCGTAGGTGGCCAGCACGATGTGGGCCTCATAGAAGGTCGTGAAGGCATCCTGAAGCAGCAGCACGTGGTGGTCCTGCGGCCGTTTCCGCATCATCTGCTCGGCGCCGTAACGCGGTGCACCCCGCTGCCGGAGTCCGGCGGCGACCGTGTGCTCGCTGAGCAATGGTGTGTGCACCACGGAAATGCGCTTCTCGAGCTGCGAGCGGAACCAGCGCGCGCGCAGCATGCTGTTGAATAGTCTCGGGCACACCCCCATGCGCGGCAGCGCCAGCTCTAGCCCAGCGACGAAGTAGTCCCTTGCCGGCCGGGCGTAGCGAGTGTGGTAGAGCGCAAAAAACTCCGACCGGAAGGAAGGCACGTCGACGTTGAGGGGACACTGGGTGGCGCAAGCCTTGCAGGCCAAACACCCGTTCATCGCGTCGTACACCTGATGGGAAAAATCGTTCGCATCGCAAGCACGATTTCGGCGCCCTCGAGCGGGCCAGCGTGCGGTCCTGGCGCGATCGGCGGCGGCGACCAGGTCGAAACCTGCCCTGCTGCTCAGACGCAGCCACTCGCGCATGATGCTCGACCGGCCCTTGGGCGAATGGACGCGGTCTTGTGTGATCTTGGCCGAGGGGCACATCACCGTGTCTGGATTCCAATCGAAGCATTCGCCGTTGCCGTTGCAGTTGACCGCGGCGTCGTAACGTTTCAGAGCGGCCGCCCCGATTTCGCGGTCGAACTGGCTGCGTTTCGTCGCATCCACGCTCACGAGAGCGTCGTTTCGCGAGACCGGTACGGCAAGCTTTCCCGGATTGAGCTGATTGTGTGGGTCGAAGGCTTCTTTGATCTTGCGCAGCTCTTGGTAAAGCTCGGCGCCAAAGAAGATCGGGCTGTACTCGCTGCGGAAGCCCTTTCCGTGCTCTGACCACATGATGCCGCCGTAGCTCTTGACCAGGGCCGCGACCTTGTCCGAAAGGGGTCGCAGCAGGGCTTCGTCGCGCTCGTCGCGAAGGTTGAGGGCGGGCCGTACGTGCAGGCAACCTACGTCTACGTGTCCAAACATTCCGTAGTGCAGACCGTGCTCGTCGAGCAGGGCGCGGAACTCCTGGATGTAGTCCGCCAGACGCTCTGGCGGGACCGCCGTGTCCTCCACGAACGCGATCGGCCGCCGGTCTCCCGGGCGCGCCCCCAGCAGTCCCACAGCCTTGCTGCGCAGCGACCAAAGAGCCTCGATATCGGCCCGGCTGCGGACCAGTGTGTATGCACTTGCTGCGTCCTCTCGACCCAGCCCGGCGTCAAGCTCGCGGCCGAGCGCTGCTAGCTTGTCGTCGACCGCTTCGATGCTGTCGGCTTCGAACTCCACGAGGTTGATCGCCCTGAGCGGCGTTTCGTCGACCCGATCGAGAACATGGGCGACGCTTGCCCATGCGGGGTCCTTCTTGGCCAGGGCGACGATCGTGTCGTCTACGGTCTCGATGGCGCTGGGATTGGCCAGTACAAGGCGCGCGGCAGCCCTCAGAGCAGCGTCGAACGACGTGTAGCGAATCGCCACCAAACCTCGGGCCTTCGGCAGCGGGGTCAGCTTGAACTTGGCCTCGGTCACGAAGCCGAGCGTCCCCTCGGAACCGGCCACGAGGTAGCTCAGGTTGAAGTGGCTTCGGTCGGCCGAGTAGACGTGCGCAAGGTTGTACCCCGTGAGGAAGCGCTGCAACTTGGGGAATTGCGCCTCGATCTGTTCGCGCTGTTGCGTCACGATGGCGTCGACCGTTCGGTAGGCGTGGCCGACGACGTCGTCGCATCGCCGCTGTGCGGCCAGCTCTTGCAGGGTCAGGCGACGCGAAACAAGGCGTGCGCCCCCGATCAACACCACCTCGAGCTCCACAATATGGTCGCTCGTCCTGCCGTGCACTCGTGAGCCCTTGCCGCAGGCGTCTGTGTTGACCATCCCACCAACGGTCGCACGGTTGGCCGGCGACACGTGGGGAGCAAAGAAAACGCCGTGGGGTTTGAGAAAGGCGTTGAGCTGTGCCAGCACGACCCCGGGCTGGACGCGCACCCAGCCCTGCTCGAGGTCGAGCTCCAGGATGGTGCGCATGTTGCGTGACAGATCCACGATGACACCGTTGCACAGAGCCTGTCCGTTGGTGCCGGTGCCACCCCCGCGTGGGCTCAATTTGATGCTTCGAAACCGTGCTTCACCGGCAACGCGGGCCAGCGTGAGCACGTCCTCGCGGTCGCGGGGGAAGACCACGGCCTGCGGCAGGATCTGGTACACGCTATTGTCGGTGGACGCGACGAGGCGGCTGGCATGATCCCTGCTTACCTCGCCTCGGAAACCTCGGGCCTCGAGCTCGTCCAGGAACCGCCCATAGTCCCGATGCAGGCTCGCTTCTGGGTCCAGCCGTGGCAGCATCCGGTGGACATACCCCACCGCGCCCGCTCTGCCGAGGACTCGAGCCCTGGCCTGCGCCGGGTCCACGGGTGCGCGCGCGACCTGCCATGCGACAAGGGCCTTCGCGTAGACGGGCTTTGCTGCTATGTTTCCAAGCCTGCCCGAGGAGGATCGCGTGGCACACAAGGATATCTCGCCCGACCAGCTGGCGACCAAGACGTTCGTCATCACCCTGCTGTCAGCGGTTGTGTACTTCGGCACCGTGCTGACCTTCGTGATCAACGGCCGACCCGACGACGCCCGTGACCAGGTGAGCGTCGACGCGCCGTATCCCGAAGAGGTCCCCCGTCAGGACTAAGGCGTGTTTTCAAAACGATTACAGGTCAGTTGATCTAGTACCGCTTGCCAGGGGTCGTGATCGATTGGCGTCGAGGGCTGGCGGTCGCTGGCAAGGCGCACCTAGTGCCGAGGAGGTCCCAACGCCGCCAGCGGGCGCCAGGGCTGGGGCCAAACGATCAGGATTCCTGTGGCGAGGTACTAGGCGAAGTGGTGCGTTTCAGGTGGCCAGGACCAACGTGGGACGGCGGGTTTGGACACCGGGTGGTGGTGGCCGTGGGACCACGCAGAGTCCAAACCTAGACGGAAACAGATAGTTCGAGGCTAGTAGAACACCCTGAGACCGAGCCAGGCTTCCAGCCTGTTGAACCGGGCCGGGTCCACCGTGATCGGCGCCGTGGGCACACCGAGGCGCTGCAGATCGAACTCGTAGTCGGTCAGGTTGGCCTGGTAGGCTAGCGATGTGTTGATTCCAAACCAGTGGGCCGCCCGGTATTCGGCGAACAGGGTTGCGTCGATGGTGGGGTCCAGCCGGTCCAATGTGCGACCTACCTGGATCAAGTCCGTGCCCAGCACGGCGCCAAAGCTGTGTAGCGCGCCCGAAACCTCCGCTCGCACGAGAAAGCGTCCGCCCATCAGGGCTTGCGCTTTGGCATAGGCCTTGTCGATTCGACGGAAGTTGCCGAGGAACGAGTTGAACACCCCGCGGTCGTAGCCAAGTACGAGGGACGTCGTCCTGCTGGAGCTCCAGCGCAGTTCCAGCTGTCCAACGATATCGTCGAAATCGTCCCCCAGCGCATAGAATCCGGCGGCGTAGCCGGCGAGCACGGTCAGCGAAAGCTTGCGCGTGATGGCCCCGTGCAGGCCGATTCGCGAGCTCACGCGTGATCCGCTGCTCAGAAGCAGGGGCGATCCGATGCCGGCCGTGGTGTCCGAGTAGGAGCGCCTTGTGATCTGCAGCTGGTGCAGCAAGGTAGTGAAGGGCAGGAAACTCCAGCTTGTTTCGAGCTTGCCGTCGTGCTCGAGGTTGCTGCCCCAGCGGAACTCCTGACCTACGAAGCGGTCGACTCCAAAGGTGTAGCCGAGGCTGGTGCGGAACATCCCGGAGGCCGACGCGAACTGGGCTCGCGCACCGGCCAGGTTCTGGATGCGCCGGTAGTCGGGCAGCGCGGCGCGGGGGTTGGCCTGGCCGAACGGGCGGAAGCCGTAGATGAGGTGTTCCGTCAGCGCCAGCGAGAAGGGTCGCTCCGGGTTGATCACCAGGTCGCCGCTGAGATCGCCCTCGAAATTGGCGGGGGGCGTGTAGTCCGCCAGGTACAGATAAGCTTGGGCGCCGATTCCGCCTCGAAACGACACGCTCGGCGGGGTCTTGCGGGGAGAGGCCGAGCGCTGCTGGCCCAAGGTAGAAACATCGAGGTGGGGACTCACCCTGAGGATCGGACTGCTGATGGGATCCGATTCGTGCCGGAACACGTTGCTGTCGTAACCGACTTCCGTTCCGATTCCCGGGTGCAGCTCGAGGTTGCCGGCGCGAATGCCTTGGCCCTCGGTCAGGCTTCGATCCGCGAGCCACCCCTGCGCGGCGACCTGTGATCCGGTAAGCCAGCAGGCCGCCATTACCAACTGGGGCAGCCAAGTGTGAAGCAGCAAGCGCGTCATTCCCGGTCTTCTCCGAGGGGATCGCAGACTGACTCCCCATCAAGCTTGTCGATTGTCGGCTGATTCACCCTTCCGGTTGGTGGTCCAACACGCGTGATCCTGAACGGCATCGTGATCGTGACGCTGCGGAATCCCTAAGTTGGCGAGAAACCCTGGCAACTGTGCGGTTCTCAAACCCTGGCAATTGTGCGGTTCAGCGTGCCAGCGCCGCGGACGAACATACGAAGTTGAATCGAGTCCCAGTATACAGGGGGCAATGCACACGTCAATGGTTAGTGATCTTCGGCACTTGCAAGTTGGCGCTTGGCGCTCGAGGCATGCTCCGCGCGAGCGAGCGCTTGGACACGACAGGGGCGCGCAGTTGATGCGCAGGCAGCGGCTGGCGTTGAACGCGGGTAGAGCCAACCTCGCTTTCTGGGGTCACGCGGGTCACGCAGCAGCGTACTTGGCCATCAGGTCGCCCAAGCGGGGCACCGAGGCTTCAACGTGCTGTTTGGCCGTTGGGCGTAGCTTGTAGTAGGTCTTCCTCAGGAGCTCGGACCTGGCACGCTGTGCGCGTTCGTCCGTCGTGGCCAACAGGGCGTCAGCGACCCTTGCAGGATTCGCCTTCAGGTGTGCTCCCGGTGCCACGCGATCCACCAGCGCCTCCTGATAGATCGGATCCAGGGCATCCAGGAAGTCGTCCAAGAGGAAGGCAACCGCCTTGCGGACGAATCCGGGCTGGAAGCTCTTGAGCACCTTGTACCCGGTCTTGACCGCGATCCCGGCCAGACCCTTCTTGTCTGCCACCTCGGCGTCCAGCACCACACACGCGTCCTCGATCAGGGCATCGCGCTGCCCGCCGTCCGATATCGCCTGCCGAAGCGTGCTCATCTGGGAGTGTCTCCAAAATCGGACCGAGAGCCCGAGGATGATCGGAATCGTGGGGGGAGCGTCGTGGCGACACTCCCCCGACTCGCGTTCTCCATGGCCGCCTTGGTAGCACACAAGCACGGCAACGAGAATCCCGAACGCGGGTAGCAGCAGCCGATCGAGTAGGGACCCGCCGCACCATAACCTGTGCAGATCGCAGAGGACCGGGCGTGGCTGGCAAGGCGCGACGACGAGGAATGCTGCGGGTATTTCGAGGAGGGGCAGCACAGCCAGCGGCGTTTGGAGCCCGCGAGGTGGGCAGGTTATGGTGTGGCGGGTCCTTACTGTTGCGCGGAGT
>JAKSBK010000340.1 GCA_022361155.1 Pseudomonadota bacterium | reverse complement strand
GGGCAGGCGTTGCGAGCCCATGCGGGCCTGGATGATGGCCACCACTTTGGGGCTAGCCATTGGCCACCTCCAGGGCGATGCGGTGGAGGTCCCAGAGGCCGGCTTTGTTGCGCTGCCAATCGGCGCGGGCCTCGGCCCTGCGGCGGGCGGCTTGACCCATAGCGTGCCGGTCGGCCTGGGTAGCGCGGCCAATGCTCTCAACAATCGCATCCACATCATCCACCGGGAAGAGCCAACCCTGCTGACCAGGTTCGACCCATTCGCGGTTGCCGAGAATATCGGAGACCAGCACCGGCAGCCCGCTGGCCAGGGCCTCCATCAATGAGACCGAGGAGCCATCGCTGTGCGAATTGCTGAGGTAGAGGTCGGCGGCCCGGTAGTAAGCGGGCAACTCGGCCTGGCTAATTGGCCCTGGCAGGTGCACGCGGTCAGTCAATCCCGCCTCTTCAAAGATGCGACGTAGCTTGGCCTCCAGGGGGCCGGCGCCAGGCATCAGCAGGCGCAGGTTGGGATTGGCTTGGGCCGCGGCCGCGAAGGCCTCCGCCACGGCCTCCACGCCGTAATCGGGTCGCCAACTGCGCACATGCAGCAGCACGAAAGCGTCCTGCCAGCCCAGGCCGGCCCGCAGCCCGCCATCTTCGCCATCCAATGTGAAAGCTTGCAGGTCAATGCCCCAGGGGAAGGCACTTATCCGCTCATTTGGAACCCCATAGCTGCGCAGTTCATCGCGAATAGTCTGGCAATCGCCCAGCACCGCGTCCGCCTGGCTGAGGGCGAATTCAACGCGCTCCTGATGCCCAGCGTCGCGCTTGGCCTCCAGCAGCAAGTCCCAACCCCAAGACATGGCTACAAAAGGATGAAAACCGCTTTGGGCCGCCAGGTAGGCCCCGCTGGTCAGCGGGCCGGCTTGCAGCAAATCGGGAGCCTCACGATCCAGCACCTGCTGCAGCGTTTCAAGTTGGGGCTCGGGCCACTCGACCGCGCGTACGCCCGCGGGCAGAGGCCGCGGGTCCTGGTTTGGGGCCGCGGCGTCCAGGCGCATGAACAGCACCTCTTCGTAGTGCTCGGTGAATGCGCTCAACATACGATGGTCATGGGGCGTGTAGGTCTGGTGAATATAGAGCAGCTTCATGCCAAGTCTTGGGGGCGAAGTTCCTTGCCAAAGGGCAAATCGGTTGCGGCCCGTTTGCCCAGCACAGCGGGCAGGTCCCAGGCCATCAGGGCGCCCTCCACCGCCGGACGCAGCACTTCAAGCATGTCTTCAGTGAAGGTCTCGCCGGCCTGGATATCGCGGGCGGCCCGCAGGCAGCGCCGCTGTAACATGCGGGTCTCCTGCTCGTTGTCGGCCACGCGCTTCTCGGCCGAGCCCAGCGCCCGCTCCAGGACGCGCACTTCCTCTACCATGTGGGCCCAGTTGTCCGGGTTGAGGGCGAATTTGTGGTCGGGGCCCTCACGATCATTGCTATCGGTGAAGTGGCGCTCAATGACCCGGGCGCCCATGGCCACCGCGCCCACCACCGGGGCG
>JAKSBK010000339.1 GCA_022361155.1 Pseudomonadota bacterium | reverse complement strand
GACTACTGTGGACTGGATCTTGGAAGAAAGTCGAGCCGCTATTGCATCGTCGATAAGGTACTTTTCTAGACTGACGATGGCCCTGCATGGCAGGTGGTTCATGTCGGCATTACGGTTCGCGGCTGTTTCGGCTTGCTGCACGCTCGTAGCGGGCTGCGGCGCGTGCACGCTCAGCCCGGGCGCTGCCGGCAGCGGGGCAGGCATGGACGCTGCGGGCACGTCCGGGGTCGGCGCTGGCCGCGCGGGGGCGGGTGGCGTGCGGGGCGGATCCGGTCAGGGGGGCGGCGTCAGCCAGGGAGGCAGCGGCGGTCGGGCGGGCAGCGTGGGTCGGGCGGGCGTCCTCGGTCAGTCGGGCAGCGTGGGTAGGGCGGGCAGCGTGGGCCAGGGGGGGCGGAGCGGGGGGGGCACGGTGTAGACTGAAACAGTGCCCTCGCGGGCGCTTCAGCTGCGACGGCAACGCGATCAACGGCTGCGAGTCGCGGACGCCATGCACGGTGAGTCAGGGGGGCATCGCGGGCCGGCAGGGACGATGATGCGGTGGGAGCGGGACATGCAGACAAAACCTGTTCGAGGCTACGACCGGGCGCCCACGTGGGCAGCCTGCGCGATCGCTACCCTCCACGTGCTGCTTGGCACGCATGGCTGCCAGCTTTCGCGGGGATTTCACTTCACCAAAAGTGCTGAACTCGAGACTAGCGTCTGTGGCGCTTCGCCGGCGTACGCGAAACGGGCACGAACAGCTGCCGGGCCTTACGGAGCTTCACGCGTCGCGGCGGGCGCACGCGAAAGCTGATTTTTCGCGTTTCGTAGCCTTGCGCGCGTACGCGCAGGGTGTGCTTCTTGCGCCCGGTCTTCAGCTTGGTCTTGAGCACGCCGACAGCCACGAGGCGCCCGTCGAGCTCGAGCGTAGCCGAGCGTGGCTGCGCCACCACTATGATCTTGCGCATACCGGCGGATGTGCGCCTGTTCGTCTTGACCCGACGCATGGGTGGAGCGCGTTCGGGCCGCGGCTGGGCCTGCGCTTGGCGTGGGCTACCGGGATCGGTGGCAAGGTTTGGCGCAAGGGGGCGACGCGAGCCTGCGCTGGCCGCCGCCGGCGGCACACGAATCCACGTGCGCTCTCGCTCGGTCCGAGCTTCCGTTTCGGTGCTGCTGGTAGCCGTCCGCTTGCCCGCGTGGTCAACGTGGACCTCGGCTCGTTGCGCTGGCACGCTCCAGTCAGTCGAGCGCAGGGCGATCGCGTGACGTTCGGGGCGTGCTGGTTGCGGTTCGCTGGCGATGGGTTCACTGGAGTCGCTCAGCCACAGCCAGACACCGAAGCTAGCCGCAAGCGCGAGGACGGTGCCGGCGACGGTCGGTCTCGCGCGCGCTCTGGCGGTCGTGATGTTGGCTAGACGGCGCGTAGGGGCACGAGCCGCAGCTTCATCTTGTCGGTCGAGCTGTCGTGCTCCGCCGAGCAGCCAGCCTTGCTCGCGATCGTAGTGCCGGGTAGGTGCGTCGACTGTCTCCACCCTCCCCAGGGTGCCACTCAACCGGGAGCCTCTGACCGGCGTGTCCTCGAGCGCCTCGGAGGACTGCGTCGAGCTCGGGCGGCTCAACCGAGTGCTTGCCTGGCTCCGCCGAGCGCCTGCCCGTTGCTTGTTCGAGCTCGAGAGCTCTCGGCGCGCCTTGCGCAGGTCGGAAAGGAGCCGATCCAGGCCCTGGTAGCGGTCCTCCGGACGTTTGGCGAGACAGCGCAGCACCAGCAGCCGCAGCACCTCGGGCGCAGGCGATTGTCCAATGGTCAGCCGCGGTACAGGTTCGCGCGCATGCGCGATCAAGGTGGCGAAGTCGCTGTCTCGCTCAAAGGGGACACGGCCGCTCAGCATCCGGTAGAGCAGGACGCCCAGCGAGTAGATGTCGGTGCGGCCGTCCACGGTTCGGGAACGCACTTGCTCCGGGGAGGCGTACTTGGGGGAGCCCATGAAGCGCCCGGTCAGCGTCAGATCGTGCGGATCTTGGATGTTCTTGACCAAGCCGAAGTCCACGACCTTGACGAAGTCCTCCTCGTCTCCGTGCTTCGTCAACAGCACATTGGACGGCTTGAGATCGCGGTGGATGATTCCTAGCCCGTGTGCCTCCCGCAGCCCGCGGCAGATTTGCCGGGCTATGTGCAGCGCCCGGGTCGGAGGCAGGTGTCCCTGTTCGCGTAGCAGGTCGCCCAAGGTGCGTCCCTGCACGAGCTCCATGGCGATGTAGTAGAGTCCATCTTCTTCGTGCCCGTAATCAAACACGGTAACGGTGTTCGGGTGGCGCAGCCTTGCCGCGCTGGAGGCTTCGAGAAAGAAGCGCTGGCAAAACTCCTGATCTTGCTCGAGTTGCTCCGGCTCCAGCAGCTTCAGCGCCACCATCCGTCCCAGCGGCATCTGCTCGGCTCGGTACACGCGTGCCATACCGCCGATCGCGAGGCGCTCCATGACGAGGTAGCGCCCGTCGATCACCAGCCCGAGCAAGCGATCGCCTCGCTTGTGCTTGTGTCTGTCGCTCGAGGACTCCATGTGCTGCACGGGTACAGGCTCGTGGTGGCACCGCGGCGCCCACGTGGCTCAGCCCGCCAAGGATCTATCGGCGTTGGCACGGGATTGCTAAACCCGGTGTCCTTCGGCAGGGGTAGGGAAAGAGGCGCGGACGCGCACGCTCGCGCAGCGGGCGCTTGACCGCCACGAAGCTGCTGGTCAGCGCATCAGCAGTACGGGACAGCCCGCGATGAGCGCGACCTGGTGTCCTACCGACCCTAGCCCGCCACCTGGCTGTGCCGGATCGAGCTGATCGAAGCTCATGACGATGAGGTCGCTCTCGCCTTCTTCCGCGTGGCGCAGAATCTCGGGTACTCGCTTGCCGAGCACGACCTGTCCCTCGACTTCGATGCCGCGTGCGCTGAGGTTCTCGGCCCAGCGGGCTACCGCGTCTTCTGCCTTGGCCATCAATTCGGCGTAGAAATCCTTCATCTCGTCGTAAGGCACGTCCGCGATCGTCTGAACCACGTGAAGCAGCCGCACCGAGGCCGCGTGCGCCTCCGCCAGGTCGCCCGCAGCTTTCACGGCACGCTCGCTTCGCTCCGTCAGGTCGATGGGCAGCAGGATGTTTCGAAACATGGCGCCAGCCTACCAGCGCTCGCCAGTCATTCGAGCTGGCCTGCCTGGGCCTTGTCGATCCACTCGCGAGCCTCACGTTCGATCACGCCGATCGCGAGCTTGCTGAAGGGACGGAACAGCAGCGGGACGTCGAGCTCCAGGTGCAGATCGTTGGGCCGCACGGTCATCGCACCGTGCAGGCGTTTGCCCTTGACTGCAAAGCTCAGCTCCACTCGGTCGTCGCTGACCCAATCGGCTTGCACGTCGTACTTGGACAGGCCCTCCTTGTAGCTCTGGACCGCCTTCTGGGCCGCCCGCCTTGCCAGCTCGGGGACGAGATCGTGGGGAATGTCGTGGGTGACCATGCGCCCATGCTACGTGACTCGCGAGCCGTTGCCAAACCGGAGCACAGGCTCCAGCGGACGGCACGGGGAAAGGCAGAGCCTGTTTCGACGCAGCCGGCGAATGCCTGGTCAAGTGCAGGTAGCTGCCGGCATCAATCGGGCGAGCCGGAAAGGGGATTCCGTACCCGGAGGGCGGTAAAGCGGCTGAAGTCTCGGTCTGCCGTCCATAGCTCTCGAACGCCGTGCAGCTGGCACAAGGCCGCGATGCGGGCATCGTGCACGCGCGGCCCGCTGATTCGTCCGGCTTGCAGCGCAGCGCGCAATCGAGGCCAGTACGCCTCGGTTTCAGCGAGAAGCACGATCCCGGGTGCCTCCAGCCAGGCTTCGATCTGATCGACGGCTTCGTTCAGGTGGCTCGGGGGAGAGAAGATCCTGGGGTGCGTCGCCACCGCGACGAACTCCGATACGCAGGGCCAGGGTATGGCCCAGGCCGCCGGGCTCGCTGCCAGCTCCTCGATGCAGGCGTACGCAGCCGCATTCCACTCGGAGTCCTTTCGATGCGCGTACAGTAGCAGATTGGTGTCGAGCGCGATCACGACCCGCGACCTTCGTAGGCTGCGTCCCGGAGTCGATCCCAGGCAGCGTCCGAGAACTCCGGCTGCAGTCCCTGTCCATCGACGCGAGCGTCCCGCAGCGCAAAGCGCTTCCTGCGGCAACGTTCCTTGAGCACATGCCGCAGACCGGCTTCGATCAGATCGCGCAGCGTCGTCGACTCCCGTGCCGCTACGCGTTTCGCTCGCTGCAGCAGGGGCTCGGAGATCTCTACGGTCGTCTTCATATGGCTACCCATATCACCTGACATGGGTAGCCGCAACTACATCATCTCGGCCAAGTAGTTCTCGACGCCTGCTTGTTCGATCAGGCCCACCTGTTGCTCGAACCAGAGAATGTGGTCCTGCTCGGTATCCGAAAGCAGCTCCTCGAGCATCGTGCGTGTGCCGTTGTCGCCTTTGTTGCGGCACAGTGCAATGGCTTCGTTTAGGCCCTGGGCTACTTGCAGCTCGAATTCGAGATCGTTCTCGAGCATCTCTTTCGGGTTGCTTCCGATCTTCAGCTTGGCACGTGCCGCGACGTCGGGTTGTCCGTCGAGAAAGAGAATCCGCCGAATCAGCTTGTCGACGTGGCCGCGTTCGTCGTCCGACTCGTGGGCGATCCTCTCGTAGAGCTTGTTGTAGCCCCAGTCGTTCAGCATGCGTGACTGCACCAGGTACTGATCGATCGCTGTCAGCTCGTTTGCGAGCAACGCGTTCAAGCACTTTATGACGTCCTTGTCTCCCTGCATGGCTCAAACCTCTGGCTACGCTCAAAGTCTCTGCTGCGAATGGGAACGAGATTAGGGTCGATCAGCTCGAAACACAAGTTGAGTAATGGAAAAGAACTATGATCTTGAAATCGAGTATCAACTTCATCTCCATGTGTCCTGGGACCAATGATAATGAAATCGGATTTCAACTTCATGTTGGTCGCGATGTTGGCAGCCGCGGATCTTGAAACCAGGGTGAAATGCCCATAGGCTGCCCCTTGATGACGTGGCCGCGTGGCTGCGATGCGGAGGATCACCAGGATGAAGGGCAACCCAGATATTATCGCCATGCTGAACGACGTGCTCACGGCCGAGCTCACGGCGATCAATCGTTATTTCGTTCATTCGCGCATGTGTGCCAACTGGGGTTACGAGGCGCTGGCGGAACGCAGGAAAAAGGACTCCATCCGCAACATGCACGCTGCAGCGGCCGTAATAGACCGCATCCTGCTTCTCGACGGCGTACCCAACATGCAGCGGCTGAATCCTGTCGGGGTCGGCGAATACGTGCCGGAGCAGCACGAGCTCGACCTCGCGGACGAAGTCGGAGCGATCGCGCATCTCAACAAGGGCATCGGCCTGTGCAGGGAAAAGGCCGACAACGGGAGCCGGCATCTGCTGGAGGGCATTTTGCGGGAGCACGAGGAGACTGCAGATTGGCTCGAGGCTCAGCTGCACCTCATCAAGGAGATAGGCAGGGAGCGGTATCTGAGCGAGCAGATGAGCTGACCCGGAACTTCGTTGCGGGTCAAGTGCTCGCTTGTGCTAGCAGGGCGGCGACTATGCCTCCGGTGCCTCGACTGCGGATCGGCTGCTATCGCAGACGCCTCGGACACGCGGTTGTCCATTGATGGGGCGGTTGTCCATTGATGGGGCGGTTGTCCATTGATGGGGCGGTTGTCCATTGATGGAGTGCCTCGAAGTTGGTGACCGATGCGGGCTAGCGACTGGCGCGCGAGCGTTTTTTTGAGCGCGCGGAGCGGCCGGTGTCATAGACGACGAGACAATCCGGACAGTCGCCGAGCAGCTGCAGCTCGGAGCCCGCCAGCGAGCGATGCCAGCGGCGGT
>JAKSBK010000338.1 GCA_022361155.1 Pseudomonadota bacterium | reverse complement strand
TGGTATCATGTGATATCCCGCTGTGTGCGGCGGGCGTTCCTGTGCGGGCAGGACCGGTACTCGGGGCGCAACTTCGACCACCGCAAGGTCTGGGTGGTCGAGCGGGTCAGGGAGCTGGCTTCCGTGTTCGCGGTCGATGTGGCGGCGTACGCGGTGATGTCCAACCACTTTCATCTGGTGGTGCGCATCGACAGGGAACGCACGCAGGCTTGGGGCGACGACGAGGTGGTCGAGCGCTTCGGCAGGCTGTTTCCGGGAGCCGTGGCCGGTCTCGAGCAGCTGCCCCGGGGGCTGCGCAAGCACAAGGTTGCGCTGTGGCGGGCTCGGCTTTGGGACCTGAGCTGGTTCATGCGCTGCCTGAACGAGTCCATTGCTCGGCAGGCCAACAAGGAAGACGACTGCAAGGGTCGGTTCTGGGAAGGGCGTTTCCGCAGCCAGGCCCTGCTCGACGAAGGGGCGCTCTTGACTTGCATGACGTACGTGGACCTGAACCCGGTGCGTGCGGGCATCGCCAAGAGCCTGGAGGGCTCGGACTTCACCTCGATCCAGGAGCGGCTGCGGCAGGCAGCGCAGCGCGAGGCCAAAGCACGCAAGGACGCGGATGCGAGCAAGCCCAAGACCAAGGTCCCCAAGCGCAAGGCTCGCCGCCGCCGCTCGAAGCTAGCGGAGCTGCTGCCGTTTCAGTCTCCGGTGGCGTCCAAGGTACCCAGCGCTCGAGATCTCCATGATCGCGAACCTATTCCGATGCTGTTCGACGACTACGAGCAGCTGGTGCGCCACACGGGTCAGGCGATCCGCACGGATCAACGCGGCATGCTCCCCGAAGAGCTGGCCCCGCTGGTCGAGCGAGCAGGCCTGAATGCCGAGACGTTCGTCGGCTCGGTGCAGCAGTACGCGCGCACGTTCTTCGGCATGGTGGGGCAAGTCGAGCGCATCCGAATCGAAGGCGCCCGACGAGGCCAGCAGCACGTCAAAGGCGTTCGGGCCGCCAGCCATCTCTACGCGCGCAACACCGCCTGAACGAGCCACTCGCCGGCCGCGATGCTCTCCAGTGGGGCAGCCGTGAACACGAGTGGAGCGCCCGGAACCGGGCACCACTTGCTCCAAACGCGGACGCCGGCTTGTGCGCCCTGCTTGCCCTGCCCATCGGACCCGTGACCATCCCGACAGCCCCGCGTCGGACCTCGCCTGAACTGGCATTTAATGGGTGTCCTGGGGGCGGCCTGGCGCGCGTCGTCGGAGCGCTGATCGAGCCTCAGCGGAACCGCTCCCACAGCTTTCATACCTTTCTGACCAGCGTGCGTGCGCTGTCGGTGGTAGGTGCAACATCACCGACGCCAATCCCGTCCGGCCGGCAGGATGCTGGTGCGTGGGGAAGAATGGCCCTGGCACGGGAGTTGAAGTAACTTGGGTGCAGATCCCACTTTGCATCGCGTGAATGCGTAAGCATCACGCGGCCTTGTGGGGGACGGCGTCATGTGTGCGAGTCGGCACCGGTTGCGGGGCGAGCTTGAGTCGGCGCAGGGCGAGATAGCGCTCGAAGTCAGCCCACATGCCGTTGATGAGCACGCAGCGCAGGTGCAGCACAGCCTCGGCGCGGTCGCGGCTCCAGCGCATGCCGGGCCCGTCGAGGCGAACACCGACGAGATGGCGCACGGCGCCCTCCATGACGCCGCTGGAGATGTCGAGGTCCATGCGCCGCAGGCGCGCGTAGCGCATCCGCTCGGCGTTGGCCTCGAAGTGGCCGAGCACCGAGCTGAGGACTTCGCGGCGGAACTTGTTGCCGGGGCCGGTCTGGGCGGTGGCCTCCAAGTGCTCGCGCAGCTCGTCCAGTACCTTCGACAGTTGCCCCTTGCGCAGTCGCTTTTTCTGCTCGGCCACCCAGGCTTCGAGGGCCTTGCGTTTTCGCCGAGTGCCGCGGCACACCGCCTTGCCCGCTGCCCAGAGCTTTTCGACCGCGTGCCAGAAGTCCAGGCATGTCTCGGCGTCGGCAAAGAACTCCTGTTGCAACGTCCAGATGACGCGAGCCCCGTCGGCAACGAACAACACCTTTTCGAACTTCTTGCTACCGTAGCCGCGTTTGCGCGCCTCGGCCACGAGCCATTCGAACAACGCCCGGTGACCTTCGAAGGTGGCGTACACACGCTTGTGGACCGGGCCGTCGAGCTTGCCGTCCGCGCCACGCTTGAGTGTATACAGCACGCCTACCGCTGCCATCTTCGCGTTCTTGCTCTTGTTGCCGGGCCCGCGCCGCCCGCGCGGCCGCGCGTTGCGCTTGGCTCGGCGCCGATGACGAGCGTTGGCTTTGCGCTTTACCCGCGGCCGGCAGCGGCGGGCGTACTCCTTGCTCGAGATCGCCGGCGCGCCCTTGCCGTCGACGCTCACCACCAGCACCTCGCCGTCGCCGACCGGTGCCGCGGCCTGCTCCAGAAAGCTACGTGCACCAGTGCCCAACGCGTCCACCATCCGCAACACCGCCCGAGGGCTCGGACGCCATCGCCAGACGTGCTCGAACAGTTGACGCGCCGGCTCGAACGCCATCTGCGCGCACAGCCGGGCCATCGTGCTGACTACCGGCAGCGTGAAGCCCGACATCAGCCCCAGCTGTCGCTGCGCCGGCAGGTCTCGTGCCGCACGCGCGTCGCCGAGCAACCGGCCCACCGGTTGCTCGAGTTCGACCTTGCCGAAGCGCGTACCGATGCTGGTGCGCTCGAAGCCGACCACCTCGTACTCTCGTCCGCCGCGTCGATAGCGGCTGCCAAGCTCCCAACAGCGGCCCATCCGCAGCGCGAAGAACAGCGCCATCAACGCCGCCCCCAGCGATAGCATGCTCGCCCACAGCGCCTGCTCTACCGCCGTCGCGTCGCGCTCGCCGCTCCTTTCGGCGGTTCGCAGTACTGCTCGAAAGCAACGCTCGACTTCGCGACGGGTTTGCTCGATGCTCTGCATCGGAGCCTCCTTCCTTGTCGGTTCTCGGGTCTCGCAACCGCGATTATCGACAGGAAGAGCGGCTCCGCCTATCCGTCAGCCCGCGAAAACTCCCCGTTTCTCTGCGCCTTCAGGCGTGCAATGTGGGGAATGCACCCAACTCTATGATTGGGCGGGTAATCTGCTGGTATCCGAGAGCACCTGGTCCGACGGGCGCCAGGACAAAGTGATCGCGACCTACGACAATGTTCCCGGAACCGCCTGGCTTCTCGGCCTACCGCGGACGCGCGCAGTGACGAGTACGCACAACGGCAC
>JAKSBK010000337.1 GCA_022361155.1 Pseudomonadota bacterium | reverse complement strand
TGTCGTAGATCGCCTTGGGTACCGTCACGTCACACCTCTCCGGGCTTCACGCCCTGCCAACGGCGAAGACGTCCATCACAGGAAGTCCTCTGGGTCTAGTCCTGCCGCCCGGAACGCCTGCGCGTCGTCGCGCGCGATCTCGGCCAGCGTCTTGTCTCGTCCGAACTCGTCAACGTAGCCGCTCAACGGCAGCTTGCCACGACGGAACAGTCGCGCGCGCACTGTGCCGCCCAGCGCTTCCTCCTGGAAGATCACCGGCTGCTGGGCCAGGAACTGCGCGTACGTCCTCGCTGCGGGCACGGTCCCGATGAGCTCACGCGTCCGCTTCCGTGCGAACGCGTCGAACGCGCCCTTCGTCCCGAACGGTAGATCAGCGCGGCGTCGGACCGGAGCGATGCGCTGGCGCTCCGCGAACTCCATCAACAACTGGCGCTCCGTGACCGGCTTCATCGGACGACGTCCGAGCGGCGTAGAACTTGGCATCGGCAGCCGCCGAGAACGCTCGTTCCAGTGAAGCGGGAGCTGAGGGTAGACCTGCTCAACGGGGAAGGTCTCGCCGTCCAAGCTCTTGCAAATGTTGGTGGTCCGGTCATCCAGAGTGGCGATGAAGAGGTCAACGGAGAACACGTCGGAGTTCGCAAGAGCCCACTCTCGAGTCGTCGCGTTGGCGACCGCACTCGTCGCCGTTCTAGTCAGCGTCGTCGCCTGCTTCCTGGTGATCTCCGTGCGGCCGTCACGTCCGCGCTGGCGAACGGTTCCCACGAGGCGCCTGGAGATCTGCGGCACTGATTCACCCTGGACGATGCCGATGCGAACCTCAGTAGTCAGCCTACGAACGTCCGCGCGGCGGATGCGCGAGAAGTGTTCGGCCATCACGCCGCCCTCGAACGGCGTCGTCGTGACCAGCGCGCGCAACGTCTCGGCCGGCGGCAACGTGGTACCCAGCGTCACCGGCATGGCCGTTCTCAAGATGCCATCCATCGCCTTCGGCTCGGCCAGCGCCAGCGCTGCCATCTCCTCGCGCCACACATCTTCGGCACGATCCCACGCCGAGTTGCGGATCTTCTCGATCGCAGCGACCAGCCTCTCCATGCGGCGAACCTGGGCACGCGACTGCAGGCCCCTTGGTTGCCCTTCGAGAATCCGACGAACCTGCGCGCGCAGATCCGACTCCGTGGCGTCCAAGAGTTCGCGCACGCGCCGGGCCACGCGTCCTGAGAACTGGAGCAGACCCACCTGGTGGCGGATGGTCGCGTCGAGGTACTGCTCTAGCGCCGTCAGAGGTTCGCCCGGCTGCCGCGCGCGGCGCTGCCTACTCCTCCTGGTCGCCACTCACCAACTCCCTTCGACCGTTCTCGATCAGCTTGGCCGGAGTCAGACCGTTGAAGTCGAGCACTTTCTCCATCGCAAGGACGGCGTGCTCCGATGCCAGGGTGAAGCTTTGGTCTAGCGAAGAGAAAACGTCGTGGTCCTTCACGACCTCGCTAACGCAGCGCCTCGGATGGTCGATGTATCCGCAGCACAGGTGAAGAAGCTCGTGCCGAAGAGTCTCCAGGACTTCGGACTCAGTGTCGTGCGATTCGGGATCGATGCTGATTCGACACTGCAGGTAAGGCAGGTTGATGTGGTTCTCCCCCATGACGCTGCCCTGAAGAGGAGCGTAATCGACGTCCACGTGCCAGCTGCCCAGCCAGAGGGCGTGCCGCATCGGCGCGATTGCCTCAGAAACGATCCTTCGAACGACCGACTTGTCCATGCCGGTCATCGCGCCCTCTTGACCCGACGAAACACGGGAAGCCCGCCGCGGACTTCGTCGGTCCGCTCGAACCGCTGCAGCCGCTGCTTCGTCGGACCGGGCTGACCGCCGAGAAATTCTGGGAGCTCGACCGGAACGCGCTGGGAGACAGTCTTCGATCCCGGAACCTCGAGGTAGGCGAGCATGGGCACGACGCCGTTGTCCAGGATCACCGCCTCAGGGTAGACCGTCCCGCCCATCACGCCTCAGGATCTGAGTTGGGTTCGGGATTCGGCTGAGGCTCTGGATTTTCAGGCTCGGGGTCAGCCTCTCCGGATCCGCCCATGCCCTCCACGATCTCGTTCGTGCCGTTGCTAGCCTCAGCGCGCAGACGGCCCAGCTCCTCTTCCCACGAGAGAGCAGTCACGTTGTGGTCCTGATAGTACTCGTGGATCGTCTCGTGAGACAGAGGCGCGCCCGCGTTCTTAGCCGTGGTGAAATCGACCACGGTCCGCCCCTCGATCGCCTGCTCGGCGAACTTCAAGCTGGGTTCGACGGTGACCTCGTTCGCATTCTCGCCCATCCACCTCGCGATGATCCTGAGGATGCGCTGCACGGCGGCAGCGCCCGTGCGCGCGATGAGGCTCAGTGTGGCAGTCTGTGCCGCCACGCGCACGCGCAGCGCCTCGCCTGACTCTGCATCGTTGCCCATCTGGCGCAGTAGCTTCGCGCCCTTCTGCTCCGCGCGCGCGTAGTCGTTCTCTAGCCCGGTGCGCATCTCAGGTAGGCCGCTAGAGTCGACTCCTACGAACTGAACGGATCCGTCAGACTGCGTAACGATCTTGGCTCCAGCCCCAGTACGCACGGGTGTTTCCGCGCCGAAGTTGGTGTCTGCAATGTGCAGCGTGTCCTGGCCCTGCATGAACAGAGCCTGCCGATAGTCGGCCTCGCTCCGGTAGATACCCAGCACGTCGTCGCAAAGCCCCAGCATAGGCGGCACGTCTGGATCGGCGTCGAGGTCCTTCGGGTTGACGAAGACGAAGGGGATCTCGTTTAGCTCACGACCTGAGATCGAAGGCGCTTTCATCTCGCTGGGCGAGAAGGTGTCCTCGCGAAACACTCCAACGTTGTAGACCCCCTCTCCCACCGGCAAGTTCATGACCGACGAGTCGTCGCCGACTACCTCGTTGCTGACCTCCTGCGAAGTGATCTGCACGCCTAGCTGACCCGGCGGCGACAGCATCAACACCCGGTACTTTTCGACGTCGCGCCACTCGAAGTCCGTGAGGCGCTCGGGGCCGGTCTCGTCGATGATCACCAGGTTGAGGTTGTCGACCTCGATACCGTCCCTACGGCCGTCGTCCCAGTTGCCGACGTCCTCGGCTTCATAGATCGCCACGTACGGCTGACCCGAGCGTTCGCCGCGACCTTCGTCGACTACGTCGGCGAGCAGGCCGAGTCGGCCGATCTTCATCTGCTCTTCGTTGATCCGGCGGAGAAGCGCCTGGAGATCCTCGCCGCGTGCAGTCGCGCGCTCACGGAGGAACTCCATCCGTGACGGCAAGTTGATGATTGCAGGCTCGCGATGCATCACGCCTACGAGCGCGTCGACCGCCTCGCGGTACATGTCGGGCATGCGAGCTCGGTGGCGGTAAGCGTCGTAAGCCTTCCAGCCCGGCTGTTCGGGTGACTCACACCCGTCCTCGATCATCCCGCTCGTGGGCCGGAGGTACTCTTTCCCCTTGTCCTTGACCTTCGCCTCTCCCTCGTGCACGTCGCGGCAGCGGCGCCACTCGTCGACCCGGTCCATCCAGAGGGGGTGCTTGCTCTGCAGCGACATGGCGTGCTCTTCGCGTCAGTACCAGCCGGTCGTAGTCCCGCTGCCGCCCTGCGTGCCCATCGCTCGCACGCGGTAGCGAACCTCATCTGCCACGTGATCTTCGGCGTCCGTGTCCACGTCGTCTAGGTCCTTCTTGTCCCTCGGCAGCGAGAGAACGGTTCGAAGGAAGTGCGGGCAGTGCTCCCCAACCACGAAGAACCCGGGCTGCTCGCGCGGAACGCCAAGCTTCGGCTGTGCCGCACGGATCCGTCGCCGCATCATCTCCCAGCCCATCTTGCGCGACCCGGGACGCTTGTCTGCAGGCTTCCACGTCACCCCGTCGTAGATCCGGCCGTCGATGCGAACCGGCTTCCCCATGTCGTTCGCGACGCTGATCCCGTTCTCGACGGTGAAGATCGAGGAATCCGCCACCCCCTTCGACACGCGGCACTCTCTGCCGCGGCGCCATCCCCAGAGCACCTCGCGCTCAACGATGCCCTGTGCAACCTCTACTGCCAGTGCGCGCGTCCCCTCGTTCGGCCTGCCGGTCCAACCGTACCACTCGCGGATTCGGAACAGATCGCCGCGCACCGTGGCACGCCACGTTCCGTCGGGCATCTTCAGGTCGGAGCCGTCGCTCTCCGCGTACCACCCGACGGAGAACGGCCTGCTCGAGCCCCAGTCGAACGCGCGATCGACGCGCCAAGAATCAGGCACGTCGAACGGTGGAACCACGTTGCGCTGCTGGCTCCAAACGTCGTCGAACATGCCGCCGGCCACCACGTCCCACGACCCGTTCATCCACGCGCGCGCCTGCGCTTCGTTCCGCGCCGACGCCGCGACGGTCGTCTTGTAGTCCGGATCGGCCTCGAGCAGGATGCGGTTCTCGTCGATGTGACTGTGGATCGCGCACCGCGGCGGCTCCGGCCGCCCCTTCAGGTCGACCGGCTCCATCACGAAGGACGTCTTCCACCACTGGCCGCTCAGGCGAAACCGGTCCTTCACCCAGTTGTGACCGACGCCGTACGGGTTGGTCGTCGCGCGAACCTTGCGCGGCGCGTCTGAGCTCGATGAACGGCAACACGCGAACATGGACCGATAGCACTCATCGTCGGCCCAGTTGGTGAGCTCCTC
>JAKSBK010000336.1 GCA_022361155.1 Pseudomonadota bacterium | reverse complement strand
TCCGCTTCGGCTACGCCTCCTGAAGGCTTCGCCTAAAGGCGAGGGTTTTCACCCATCCCCGAGGGGAGACAAAAAAGGACATCCTTCATGCATGGCTGCCGGCTCCCTCGTAGCTCGCCTGCAGCGGCCGGAGGCTGGTGACCGATGCGGGCTAGAACAGGTCCGCGTCCGGCTCCATCAGGCTCGCGGGTCCTGCGAGCAGCTGAGCCGTCAGCGCCTTGGTCTGCGGAAGCAGACGCCGGAAAAAGAAACGCGCCACCGCCACCTTGCCGGCATAGAAGCCGTCGCTCCCATTGACCTTGGGCAGGGCGGCCGCGGCAATCCGAGCCCACATGAACGCGAACGCTACGTAACCGAACAAATGCGTGTAGTCGTTGGCGGCAGCGCCGATCGCGGCGGGGTCTTCCTTGGCCTGGGCGACGAGCTGCGCGGTGACCTCGTTCAGGTTCTGCAGTTCGGCGGCGAGCGGTTCAAGGAACTCGGCGAGCACGCTGTGCCCCCGGTTCTCCTCGATGAAAGCGCGCGCGTCGGCTTCAAACACCTTCAGCAGTCGTCCCTCGTTGGCCACGGTCTTGCGACCCATCAGGTCCATCGCCTGAACGCCGTTGGTGCCTTCGTAGATCTGCGTGATCCTGACATCGCGGACCAGCTGCTCCTGGCCGGACTCGCGGATGAACCCGTGACCGCCGAACACCTGCTGGCCCATCACCGCGGTTTCGAGCCCCTTGTCGGTCAAGAAAGCCTTGGCCACAGGAGTCAAGAGCGCGACCAGGTCTTCGGCTTTGCGTTTCTGTGCTGCATCAGCGCCGTGCTTGGCCAGGTCAAGCCACAGCGCCACGTAGCTCGAAAACGCGCGTCCGCCTTCGGTGTACGCACGCATGGAGAGCAACATGCGGCGCACGTCTGGATGCACGATGATCGGGTCGGCTTCCTGGTTCGGAAACTGCGGGCCCCGCGGACTTCGGCTCTGCAAGCGCTCGCGCGCGTACTGCACCGCGTTCTGGTACGAAGCCTCTCCCGCGCCAACGCCTTGAACGCCCACGGCCACGCGCTCGTAGTTCATCATGGTGAACATGTGGGCAAGTCCGCGGTGTGGCTCGCCGATCAGCCAGCCCTGCGCGCCGTCGTAGTCCATGACGCAAGTGGGGGAGGCTTTGATTCCCATCTTCTTCTCTAGGGAACCGCACGAGAGGGTGTTGCGCTCGGCGAGCGAGCCATCGTCGGCGACGATGAACTTGGGTACCAGAAAAAGACTGATACCCTTCGTGCCCTCGGGCGCATCCGGCAGTCTGGCCAGCACCAGGTGCAGGATGTTCTCGGCCATGTCGTGCTCGCCCCACGTGATGAAGATCTTGGTGCCCGTGATGCTGTAGCTGCCGTCGCCGCGCGGCTCGGCCTTGGTGCGTATGATGCCGAGGTCGGTGCCCGCGTGAGGCTCGGTCATGTCCATGGTTCCGGCCCAGATACCCGCGTACATGTTGGGCAGGTACTTTCTCTTGATCGCGTCGTCGGCGTGCGCATCTATCAACAAGGCCGCGCCGCTGGTCAGCATCGGGGCCAGCCCGAACGACATGCAAGCACCCTGCAGCATCTCCTCGACCTGGCTTACCAAGAGCTTGGGCATCCCCATGCCCCCGTGCTCGGGCCTGCCCGTCAACGCGTTCCAGCCGCCGTCCGCATAGGTTCGGTAGGCCTCCCGAAAGCCAGTCGCGGTCGAGACCTGACCGTCGAGCCAAGTCGACCCCTCCTCGTCACCCACTCGGTTCAAAGGCGCGATGACCCCCGTGGTGATCTTGGCCGCCTCCTCCAGGATCGCTGCAGCCGTGTCCGGGTCTACCGTCGCCCGAAGCGCCGGCACGGAAGCCCAGAGTTCCTGCGCCCTGAAGACTTCGTCAAGCAGGAACCGCACGTCTCTGAGGGGTGCCTTGTACTCGGCCATGGCGAACGCTCGTCGTGCTCTAGGAGATGCTCGGATTGGGGTTGAAGCCACCCGGAGCGCCAAAACCGCCAAAGCCGCCAGCGCCACCAGAGCCCCGCACGAGGCCGCCAAAGCCGCCTGCGCCCGCTGGCTGGTTGCCGCCGCAATGGACAAGGCTGAGTCCCAGGACGGCCACGGCCACGCTGCGTGCTCTTGGCATCAATGACAGTGTATCCCGAGCCCACTGGAGCTTACAACGTCTCGTTTTTCCGCTCTAGCGAGCATGGCTCGATGCCCGATGAGTTGACGAAGCGGGGCAGATCGTGGAGGAATTGACAGATTGGGACGGACCTGACGTGGCACGATGACGAGCATGCACAAAGCCGGTGGAGCCTTTGGGCTGGCGGCCCTGCTCGTTGCGTGCGGTGGCGCAAAGACCCCGGCCCCCGAGGAGAAGCCCTCGTACGTGATACGGAGCAGCAAGCTTCCAGCCACGTACAGCGAAGCCATGGCGCTCAACCAGGACGGCAACTGTGTCAATTACCTGCAGCGAGTCAACGACCACGGAAAGTCTTGGGAAGAGCTCGACGCCTGTCTTTCAGCGCGCGTGAACCTTGCAAGCGCGCTGTGCGTGGCCAAGCTCGGCTATACGAACAGCGCCATCGAGATGCTGCGCGTTCAGCTAAAACGCGGGCTGGCGCCGGGAGGCCATGCAGAGCTGGCGAGACTCGAAGGCGGCTCCCGCCGTCCCAAGGTAGACCAAAAAGAAGACACGGCCCTCGTTCCCACGACCCGCGTTCGTCCCGCCTATCCGCGCAAGGCCGTTGGATACGGGGTCGAGGGTTGGATCGACGCCGCATTCACCGTGACGGCGCAGGGCAGCGTCAAAGACATTGTCGTTGTCGGCGCCGAGCCCCCGGGCATGTTCGAAGATGCAGCGGCGGAGGCCTTGAGCAAGTGGCGGTACAAGCCCCCAACATACAACGGCAAGCCGGTTGCCCGAGCGTGCGAGCGGGTCAAGCTCAACTTCCAGTTCTATTCTTCGTACTAGCGAGACTACCTGTTCCTAGGGCTTCTTGAGCGGCACGCGGAACTCGACCACGATCGAATCACCCTTCTTGCCGGACACGGCCTTGGCCACGTCTCCCGTCCTGAAGTGCGCTACGATGCGATGCGTAGCGCCGGGCGCAACGAAAAACGAAGGGTGCTCCTGCAGTATCCCGTCCAGCTCGATGGTGCAATCCTCCCGCGCGAGCACGTTCTGCTCGGGATTGATGAGAAGCCATGCCCCTACGCACCTGGCCTCCACCCGCAGGAACTGGCCGCGCGTCTTGGCTAGGATGCTCCTCGCGTAGCGCGCCACCTTTCTTTCCTTCGGATACTCGTACAGCAACCGGAGCGACAAGCTGGCAGCCCTCAGCGCGTTGCCAGCTCGCTGGTGCGCCCGTATCGCTTGCAGCAGGGCCGGAGCGGCCGGCGCCATGCGATCGGCCGTCTCGAACCATTGAGCCGCGCCAGCGTACTCCCCGGCGAGATACAGGGCGGTTCCGCGGTCGTATGCTCTGGCGGCTGCCACCCGGTGCTGTGCTGACGGGCGCACCGTCTGCGCTCGCACCGGTACCAAGTCCTGAACAAGCAAGCACGCCGCCACGGCAACCGTCGCGAACGCGGACCAACCCAGATTGGCCTTCGGTCCCACTGGCATTGCATTCTCGTGCGAAGCTAGCATAGCGGCAAGTTAGGACCCGCCACAAAATAACCTGCCCACTCCCAGGCTCCAAACGCCGCTGGCTGTGTTGCCCCTCCTCGAAATTCCTCGTCGTCGCGCCTTGCTAGCGACTCCCGGTCCCCTGCGATCTGCACAGGTTATTGTGTGGCCGGTCCTTCGCATGGCCTGCTAGGGCGTTCGCTCTGAGGTGCCACGCCGGACACATGGCGGAGAAGGCGGCATTCGGCTAGACAGGAGCCGTGGGCAGCTACGACCTAACACGACTGCGGCTTCCGGTCTTGTCCGGCCCAGCGTTGAGGGCGTTTGCACGACTGGCGACGTCACGTGTCACCGGCGAGCCGATCATCAAGCAGCTGCTGGCGGCGGCAGGAGTCCCAAAGCTGCAGGGCGCACAGCTCGATGTCCCACCGACGTTTATGCCGCTGGTGCGGCCCCGCGAGGGGGAGCGCGACATGCACGAGGGAGCAAGCGATGCCTCGCCAGCGTCGAGCGTATCAGATGTGCTGTCGGCTCGTGACTTCGTGCGCGCGTACACCGAAGGCCGTGCGAGTCCACAGGAGGTAGCCGAGTCGCTGCTGCAGGCGATCGCTGCCGACGCCAGCGCCAGCCCCCCGCTTCGGGTCATGTTGGCCCACGACCCGCAAGACCTGCGCGCACAAGCCCGTGACGCGGCCGCACGCTACCGCAATGGTGGCGCCAGGGGGCCGCTCGACGGCGTGCCGGTGGTCATCAAGGACGAGCTGCACGTGGCGGGTTACCCGACCAGCGTGGGGACCGCGTTCCTGGGCCGGGAGCCAGCCTCCCAAGACGCGACCGTGGTGGCACGCCTGCGTGAGGCGGGCGCTCTGCTGGTTGGCAAGGCCAATATGTACGAGATCGGGGTGAGCCCCGAAAGCCACAACATGCACCACGGCACGGTTCGCAATCCGTACAACCGGGCCCGCCAGGCGGGCGGGAGCTCGAGCGGTCCGGCGGCCGCAGTAGCTGCCGGCCTGTGTCCCCTGGCGATCGGTGCCGACGGCGGAGGCTCGATTCGCGTGCCCGCCGCCATGTGCGGAGTCGTGGGCCTGAAGGCAACCTACGGCCGCTTCAGCGAGCACGGCGCAGCGCCCCTTTGCTGGAGCCTGGCTCACGTGGGCCCCATCGGGGCGACCGTGCAGGACGTGGCCCTCGCCTATCGGATCGCAGCGGGCCCCGACGAGCTTGATCCGACCACCCTGGCTCAACCGCCCGTCGCGCTGGGGCACCACGCAGACGGCGATCTGCGCGGCGTGCGTCTAGGCGTATTCCGGCCTTGGTTCGAGCATGCGGAGACGGAAATCGTCACGCGCTGCGACGAGCTCGTTGCCGGGTTCGAGGCTTCAGGCGCCACAGTGCAGGTCATCGAGATTCCAGGCCTCGATCTGATGCGCATTGCGCACGGGATCACCATTCTGTCGGAGATCGCCGCGGCCATGCAGCCGCACGCCGGATCGTTCCGATCGCACGCTCCTGCGGTCCAGGTGAATCTCGCACTGGGGCGATCCTTCGGCGCCCGTGACTACATTCGGGCACAGCAGGTGCGCACGCTCGCCATGCGCACCTTCGCCGCGATCTTCGAGCAGGTGGACGCGGTGATCACGCCCACGACCGCAGTGACTGCACCGGTTATCCGGCGCGGCGCGACTCCCACGGGCTGGTCTGATATGGGAAGCGTGACGGAAATCATGCGCTTCGTGGTGCCGGCCAACCTCGCGGGTTTGCCCGCCATCAGCTTCCCCGCTGGATACACTGAAGCAGGGCTCCCCATCGGAATGCAGGCGATGGCCCGACACTGGAACGAAGCGCTGCTGTTGCGGATCGCCTGCGCCGCCGAACAACAGGTAGAACGGCGGGTGCCTGGGGACTACCAACGCCTGATACAGCCCTCAGCTGCGCTCGCTGCCGCGGGTAACATTCAGCTGCAATCGGCCGCCCTCGGCGCTGATTAGCACCTGGTCCCCGCGCCCCAGCTGACCTTCGAGGATCCGCGCCGCGAGGGGCGCCTCGATCAGACGGCCGACCGTCCGGCGCATCGGTCGGGCACCAAGCTCGGGATCGAAGCCGCCGCAACGCATCAACGCGTCGATGGCGGATGCCTCGACGCGGACGGTCACTCCGTGCTTCTTGAGCGCCACGTCGCAGGCCCGACGCACCAGGCGCCCGGCAATCGCGGCCACCTGCTCGCGCCCCAGCGGCTCGAACCAAAGAGGTTCGTCGATCCGGTTCCATAACTCGGGCGGCAGCGCAGCGCGCACCCCGGCCAGCGCGTCCCGGCTGCCGGCAACGCGGCCGCTGCCGGGATCATCGTCATCGCGCCGCGGTGCACCGAAGCCGATGCGAGCAGGCGTCGCGGCGCTCTTGCTGCCCAGATTCGAGGTCATGACGATGACGGTATGGCTGAAATCCACCTTCCGGCCGCGCGAATCGGTCAGCGAGCCTTCGTCGAGGAGGGCCAGCAGCGAGAGCAGCACCTCGGGATGGGCCTTTTCGATCTCATCGAAAAGAACCAGCTGGTAGGGGCTCATGCGCACGGCCTCGGTCAACAGCCCGCCATCCTCATGCCCGACGTAGCCGGGAGGCGCACCCAGCAGGCGCGCCACCGCATGTGCCTCGCTGTATTCGCTCATGTCGAGGCGCGTCATGCGACCGGCCGGGAAGATCGCCTCGCTCACGGCCTTTGCCAGAGCCGTCTTGCCCACACCGGTGGGGCCCAGGAACAGAAAAGTCGCCAGAGGCTTACCGCCACAAAATCCCGCCGCCGTCTTGCGCAGGGTGGCGGCCACGGCAGCCACGGCACGCGCCTGACCGACGACCCGTGCGCCGAGCTCCGCTTCGAGGCTCATGAGCTTGTCCGTGTCCTGCATGAGGAGACGCTCGACGGGCACCTTGGCCTGCTCGGCGATGACTCGGGCCACGGAGGCCAGCTCCACGGTCTTGCCACCCCTGCGTCGCACGCGCGCCGCCGCCTGATCCATCACCCCGATCGCCTTGTCAGGCAGCTGCCGGCCCTGCAGATAGCGCACGGACAGCTGCACCGCGGCAGCCAGAGCCCCGGGAGCGTACCGAACGCCGTGGTGCGATTCGTACCTTTGAGCCAGCCCCGTCAAGATCCGCTCGGCGTCCGCGGCGCTGGGCTCGGCTATGTCGATGCGGGTGAAGCGACGCGCCAGCGCGGCGTCGCGTTCAAAGATGCGCCGATACTCGGTTTCGGTCGTGGCCCCGATGCAGGGCATGCTCCCGCGTGCCAGCGCCGACTTGAGCTCGTTGGCCACGTCGTCCGGACCCGCGGGCGCCCCGATCAGGGCGTGGATTTCGTCCAGAAACAGCCACAAACGGCCTGCTCCCTTTGCGGCCTCGGCCTTGATGGACGCAAGCCGCTCGGCGAGCGCTCCCCGCACCCCCGAACCAGCCACCAACGCGCCGGCCGACAACTCGACGATGCGCGTTTCGTTCAATCCGGCCGTGCCCGCCGCCCGGGTGGCGAGCTTTAGGGCCAGCCCCTCCACGATCGCGGTCTTGCCAACGCCCGGAGGTCCTACCAGCAGCGGGTTGTTCGACCTGCGGCGAGCCAAGACGTCGAGCAGCTGCTCCACCTCCGCGTCCCGACCTATCACAGGATCGATCTGCCCAGCGGCGGCCAGGGCGCTTAGATTCCGCCCCAACGCGCTGAGCGCCGGGAATTCGTCGGGGTCAAGCTCGAAAGGCTCGCGTGGTGCCGCTTCCGAACCGCGTTGGGCTGCTTCCGAACCGCGTCCGACTGGAGCGCGCTGCCTGGCGGATCGTGCCGCCATTGCGCCCGATGCCGGGGTGGGGCGGTCCTCGGTCCGGAGGGGGCGCTCGCCGGAGCTCGGTCGGCGAGGCTTGGGCAGAGGCAGCACGCGCTGGCGGGGGGGGATCGTGCGGCCTTGGCTCGCCCCCGATCCGTGCAGTCGGCGGCGGGCTCGCGGCTTGGGTGTCGCCGTTGCGTCGCTCGGACCCGCAGGGTCCGGCCGTGCCAAACGCGACAGGACTTCTTCTCTCAACGCAGCGGCCTCACACCCAAGACGATCCAGGCAGCGGCGGGCTGCCGAGCGTGGTTCTCGGGCTAGCGCTGCCAGCAGGTGGGCGGCGCCGGGCACAGTACTGTGCGACGCCGCCAACTTGTGAGCGCGCTCCACGACCAGCTCGATCGCGCTCTCGGGTTCCTCCTGCATCGAGCGCAACGTCTGCAACAGCTCGATTTCGCTGACACCGCGTCGCGACAGCAGTGCGCAGGCGGTGGCATCGTGCTGCCAAAGGGACAATAGCACATGAGCCGTCGAGACCCGCTGGCCCCTGAGCTGAGCCTCGCGCCTGGCCTTCGCCAACAAGCTGGACAGTTTACCGGCCATGGCCCGTCCTCACATTCCTCGGATACCGCCTCGGCTGCGGGCGGCCAAGTTTTCTGCACCCCCGGAAGCGTGGGACCCGCCTTGAGCCATTGCGGCCGCCCGCGGCACCCGCCAAGCTCTAGGCACTGCCAGTGCCGGCCATGACGATCGAAGAGCTCCTGCGGCGCGCCTCCTCGGGTGAGGCTGGCGCGGTTCACCTGTTGGTTGGGACCGAGCGCTTCCTGATAGAGCGGGCGGTAGCGAGGCTGCGCAAGGCCGTGTTGGGCGAAGGCCTCGCGGGCTTGAACGAAGACCGTTTCGACGCCCAGGCATCTACGGCAACGCAGATCGTGGAGGCAGCCCGCACGCTGCCCATGATGAGCAGCAGGCGGTTCGTGCTCGTCCGCGGCCTGGAGTCCGCGGACACGGCGAAGCTCGAACCCCTGGTCGCGTACTTCAAGGAGCCAAGCCCGACCACGTGCCTGGTGCTGACCGCTGAGAAGCTGCACGGGGGCACGCGGCTCAGCCGGGCAGCCAAGAAGCTCGGGTTGTGGGTCGACGTGGCACCCCTGCGGCCGGGACAGCTTTCCGCTTTTGCACGCAGCGAAGCCGCGGCCCGGGGGCACCAGCTTTCGCCGGAGGCTGCCGCCGCGCTGCTCGAAGCCACCGGCAACGATCTGGCGGGGATCGACGACGCCATCGAGAGGTTGTCGCTGTTCGTGGGCCCTCGAGCGAGCGTCGGCGTGGAGGCGGTGCAGCAGTGCGTGTCGCACCTGCGCGTGGAATCGGTCTGGACCCTCGTTGACGCGGTGAGCCAGCGAGACGCAGCAACGGCGCTGCGATCGGTCGCTTCCCTGCTTGCCGATCGCGAGCCGGCGCTGCGCATCTTGGCGCTCTTGGCCCGCCAGTTTCGGATGCTCGCGCGCATGCGGAGCGCGCTGAGGGGGGGGGCGTTGCCGCAGCAGGCAGCCCAGCAGGCGGGTGCTCCTGCCTTCAAGGCTCGCGAGCTGGCTCAGGCGAGCCGGCGCTTCGGCGCCGCGGATCTGCGACGCGCATTTTGCGTGCTTGCGCAGACCGACCGGAAGCTCAAGAACACCCGGCAGGCGCCCAGCACCGTGCTCGAGGGTGCCGTGCTCAGGTTGTGCGAGTAGTCGCGCCTCGCCAGCGGCGCCCGGTCCTCGCCGAAACACACGAGTTATCTTGAGCTGCGCGGCACGGCTCGTTCTTCGATCGTGCTGCAAAGAAGGTCAACCAGTGTATGCACTTCGGACGTACCTGAAAGCGAGGCACTGGCGCCGCCTGGGGCGCGCGGCCGCTCCTCGGAACGCACGAACACGCCGAAACCGCCTCGAGCGGCAGCCAGGCGGATCGCGGGCAGGTCGGTGAGGTCGTCGCCCACATACAGCACGCCGCGCGCGCGACAGCGCCTCGCGACGGCGGCCAGGGCACGGCCCTTGTCTCCGGGGGCGATTTCGGCCTCGAGCACGCAGCGGCCGTGACGCACGGAGAGGCCTTGGCGCGCGGCCGCCGAGCTCGCTCGCATCAGGAGTCTATCTGCCTTGCCGGGTGCCGACTGCGCCAGGTCGCGCACATGCACGGCAAGGGCGCGGGGCTTGCGTTCGATGGTCGCGCCTTTGCCAACGAGCTCGCTGTGCACCCACGAAGCAAACCCGGCGAGGCGCCGCTGCGCGTCGCTGGAAAGCTCCGGGCGCCGAGGCTCCCTTCTCGGCGGGATAACGAGCGCACCATGCTCCACGGCACGCCAGGCACTGCGGATGCGTACGACGCGGTCCAGGGATGCGGCGTCACGGCCGGTGACCAGCGCAACCCGCAGCCCCTTTGCCGCCGCCAGCCGTGTCAAGGCGCTCACCGTGGCCGGGGGTACCCTCGAGCTGCGGGGATCGGAGACAATAGGAGCCAACGTGCCGTCCACGTCGAACGCCAGCAGGATCGGCTTCGGTAGCGAGAGCACCTGGCGCGCCAATTGTGCTGGTGTGGGCTGCATTTTGACGAACCCAGAGCGCCGATCGGACCGGAGCTCCCCTAGAGCGGTCGCTCGATGTTGGACAGGAAGGTGTCGGCCCAGCGGTGCACATCAAGCTTGTGCACGACGTTTCGAAGGTTGGTCATGCGTTGCCGCACCTCGTCGTGGGGCATGCTGAGCGCTCGCTTGAGCACTCCTGCGAGCGCATCGATGTCGTGGGGATTGACCGTCAGCGCGTCGGTCAAGTAGTCCGCGGCCCCGGCAAACTCGCTCAGAACCAGCACACCATCGCAGTTCATGTGACAAACCACGTACTCTTGGGCAACGAGATTCATACCGTCCCGCAAGGGTGTGATGAACGCCACGTCCGCGGCCATGTAATGGGCGTAGAGCGCGTGTTGATCGAGGTTGCGGTACAGGTAGTGCACAGCGACCCTGCCGGTGGAGCTGTACTGGCCGTTCACGCTGCCGACCAGTCGATCGATCTCGGCTTTGAGCTCCGCGTATGCGCGTACATCCGTCCGACTGGGAACCATCACCTGTACGAAGACATAGCGATTGCGAATGGAGCGGTCGGAGCGAAGAAACTGCTCGTATGCGAGAATGCGCTCGGGAATTCCCTTGGTGTAGTCCAGCCGGTCCACGCCCAGCACGATACGGCGATTGCCCAACGCGTGGTGAATGCGTTCCACGTGCGCTGCCACGCGGGGGCCCGAAGCCAGCGTCTGGATGTCGTCCACCGGTACACCGATGGGTGCAACCGTGACCCTGACCGTGCGTCGCCCCGCGCGCACCGTCATGCGTGCCGGGTCGACGCGCAGATCCGTGACACGCTCCGCACAAGCCAGGAAGTTCATCGCGTACGAGTCGCAATGAAAGCCGATGACGTCCGCCCCCAGCAGCCCTTCGAGAATCTCGCCGCGCCACGGTAGCATCGCAAACAGATCCGGCCCTGGCCACGGCACATGACAGAACCAGCCGATGCGTGCACGGGGCCGCCTGCGCCGCAGTATCGCGGGTACGAGCATCAGGTGGTAGTCCTGCACCCATACGAGGTCGCCGGGTCGGCTCGAGTGGCAGATACTTTGCGCGAACATGTCGTTCGCATGCACGTAGTCGTGCCATGGCGCCTCTCCGATGCGGATGGTGGGCGGGAAGCTGTGGAGGGTGGGCCACAGCACGGCGTTGGATACGCCCTGATAGAAACCCTCCCGTTGCGAGGCGGTCATCGAGACGTGTGCGAGATCGTAGCCCACCTGGCCGCGTTCCGCCCCGTTCATCTGGATCTCGTCGCCGCTGACCCACACACCACCGTGATCGCGCAGCACCGGGTCCAAGGCCGTGACGAGACCCCCTGCAGCCCGCATGAGCCGGACGGCGCTGCCCTGCGTGGCCATGCGGTAGGGTCCACGGTTGGCTACGACGACCAGTCTGCCGCGGCTGCGGGTCATGGCTCGCGTCGGCGCGCTCTGCGTTTCGGGTGCTCAAACAAGGCCGTGCTCGCTGCCGAGGGCGGCCACCACCGGCCGGACTGCGTCGAAAGCAGCCGCGTTGCACGCGAGCAGACCTCTGCGGTTGCGGACATCCGTTCCCCCGTAGTGCAGCGGCTGCGCCGCCAGGTCGGTGAGCTGCCCGCCCGCGGCCCGCAACACCGCCTCGGGCGCGCACGCGTCCCACGCGCAGGATCGATCGGAGAAGAGCACGTAAAGGTCCGCTTTGCGCTCCGCAATCTGTCCGATCTTCAGGCCGACGGAACCGCTCTTGGCCGTGCGCTTGATGGCCAGCCGCTCGACGAGCTGGTCGATGTGGATGGAGCCGTGGGAGCGCGACATGATCAAGGCCAGCTCGGATGGCTCGGCCAGCTCGCTGACGCACAGGTGCGTCTCGCGGCCCTGGTAGTGAAGACTAGCGCGCTCGCCTACGACACCACGGTACAGTTTGTCGGTTACCGGCTGGTACACGACGCCGAGCTGAGCTCGCCCATCTATGGCAAGGCCGATCATCACCGAAAACTCGCCGTTCCTTGCGAGGAACTCCTTGGTTCCATCCAGCGGGTCGACGTACCAGCAGCGACCCTTGCGGAGCGCGTCGCTGGTGTCTTCCGTCTCCTCCGCCACGACGCCGTCTTGGAAACGCGCGCGCAGCCCGTTGACGATGTAGGTGTTGGCGCGCTTGTCCGCCTCGGTTACCGGATCGCTGCGACCCTTGAAATCCACGACAACGTCTGTGTGATAGAGCTCCAACAAGATACGCCCGGCCTCTCGCGCCAGGCTGGTGGCTTCCCTCAGCTCTCGCTCCAGCATGTGCGCGCACCGTAGTACCGCGAGCCCGGGGTGTCGAGCAGCACCGGCGCTACGCAAGCGACTCCGGCTTCGGGTGTGCAGTCGCGCAGGAACGTGCTACAGACGCGCCCGCTTGAGGACCAACGTTGCGGAGGTAGCGATGCACAGGGCGGCGGTTCGTGGGGAGCAGGTCGCGGCTTTGGTCGCGCAGTGCGCCAAGCTGCGCGTGCAGATTATCCAAATGCTCGAGCATTCGGGCAGCGGCCATCCCGGTGGCTCGCTTAGCATGATCGACCTTGTCGCCTCCTTGTACCAGTGCAAGCTGCGTCATGATCCTTCGCGTCCGAGCTGGCCGGAACGCGATCGTTTCGTGCTGTCGAAGGGGCATGGCGTGCCCGCCTTGTACGTCACGCTGGCACGTCATGGCTACTTCGATGAAGCCGAGCTCGGCAGCCTGCGTGCGGCGGGGTCACGCCTTCAGGGTCATCCCGTCCGCGACAGCGTGCCCGGTATCGAAAGCAGCAGCGGCTCGCTCGGACAGGGGCTGTCGATCGCTCAGGGAATGGCGTTGGCAGCCCGCCTCGATGCGCGTGACTACAGCGTTTATTGCTTGGTCGGGGATGGAGAGATCCAAGAGGGTCAGATCTGGGAGGCCGCCATGAGCGCAGCCAAGTTCGGGCTGGATAACTTGATCACCATCGTGGACAACAACCGGGCTCAATTGGATGGGTTTGTACGTGAGATCATGCCCATCGAGCCCATCGAGGCCAAGTGGCAGGCCTTCGGCTGGGACACCAAGCGTATCGATGGCCACGATCACGACCAGATTCTGGATGCCTACGACTGGGCAGGCGAGCGTCGCAGCAAGCCCAAGGTTATCGTCGCCGACACGGTCAAGGGCAAGGGAGTCTCGTTCATGGAAGACAACAACGCCTGGCATGGCGTGGCGCCGAATGCCGAGCAGGCCGCGCAAGCCATCCGTGAGATCGAATCGGCGGTGCCAGCATGAGCCAAGCGCGTTTACAGGCGGGCGCGCATGCTCGAATCAACGCGCCAGCGCAGGCCGGCCCGATCGCGACGCGCCAGGCGTTCGGTGAGGCCCTGACGGAGCTTGGTGCCGATCATCCCGAACTGCTGGTGCTGGACGCCGACCTCTCTTGCTCTACCAAGTGCTCCCTGTTCGCCAAGAGCTACCCGGAGCGCTTTTTTCAGATGGGTATCGCCGAACAGAACATGGCTGGGGTGGCCGCGGGCCTCGCGCTTTGTGGCAAGACGGTGTTCTGCTGCTCGTTCGCGTGCTTCATCGCCGGTCGCTTCGAGACGATCAAGATCTCGGTGGCCTACAATCGCGCCAACGTGAAGATCGCAGGCACCCACGCGGGGCTCGGCACGGGGGAAGACGGCTACTCCCAGATGGGCCTCGAAGATCTGGCGCTGATGCGAGCATTGCCCGGCATGCAGGTCTATCAACCGGCTGACGGCGTAGAGACGCGACGGATCGTGGCGCACCTCTTGGCTACTGCGGGCCCGGCCTATCTGCGCCTGACTCGCCAAAATCTGTCCGCCGTACACAGCGCCGAGTATCGTTTTCGCCCAGGTCGTTTGGACGTGTTGCATAGGGGTGCCGAGCTCGCACTGCTGGCGAGCGGCGGCGTGGTAGCGCATGCGCTGCGTGCATCCGAGCTCTTGCGCGCCGATGGAATCGACGCGTCCGTGGTCAACGTCCCGTCGATCAAGCCCTTCGACGACTCAGGCGTGCGGGAGCTCGCCCGGTCGCATGGGCTGATGGTGACCGTCGAGGATCACACGGTGATCGGCGGGCTCGGCAGTGCCGTGTCCGAGGCCCTTACGGGGGCCCCGGGCACGCGGGTCCACCGCCATGGAATCTTGGATGTTTTCGGCGAGAGCGGACCTCAGGCCGACCTGTACCGTCGCTTTGGGCTCGACGCCGAGGGTATCGCTGAGGTCGCACGAGCACAGCTTCGATCCCAAGGCCCCGAATGAGCGGAATTGACACGCCGGCGCTTGACTCTAACCTGGAGCGTCCATTTCAATGCGCCACTGCATGGTCCAGCACGGAAACAGTGCAACGCAGGTCAAGAGGGTGACGGATGTTTAGTGTTTTGGTTAGAGAACGCAGCGGCAACCCGAGCAGGCTCGAGTTCCATAAGCCGGAGATCAGCTTTGGGCGTCTCGATAGCAACGACGTGATGCTTCCCAAGGACAACGTGTCCAAACGGCATGCGCGTCTGATGCTCAAGGAACAGGGCTACGTCCTGTTCGACCTGCAAAGCACCAACGGAACCTACGTAAACGGGCGCAAGATCAGCTCGCCCGTAATCGTGCAGCCTGGCGACCGGATTCAGCTGGGCGATTTCTTCGTCCAGCTAGAGACCGAGGCCGAAGCGGCCGCGATCCCCTCCGAGACGCCGCCAACCGAGCCCCCACAACCCGAATCGCTGCCCTCGGCGGCACCCATGGCGCAGCCCACCGTGCCGCCGCCACCGCCCATGGCGGGCGGGGATCCAACAGTGCCTGGCGCGAGTCCCGCAGCGCCGATCCCTGCAGCTGCGGCGCCTCCGCCGCCTCCTCCCGTCGAACCGGGCACCCTGAGCCCGCCCGAACGCCTGAAGCAAGCGCTTGGCGACACCATGGAGCACTTGGCCCGTCAGATGGACGTCGTGGGAAGAGAGCAGGAGGTCTTGGCGGACTCCAGCCGCAGCCACCTGGAGCGCCGGGTGCGGGAGCTGCAGGAGTTGGGGGTCCTATCAAGCCAGCTCGACTGCGATTTCGTCATCGAGGCCGCTACCAGGGAGGCGATCGGTCTGGGTCCGCTCGACCGAATGCTGGCCGATGATCGGACGCGCGAGATCGTGATCGATGGTCCGCAAAACCTGTTCACCGACACCGGCGGCGGCTTGGAGCGCGCCGGGGCGTTCTTGTCATCGCGCGACGCCCTGCTCGCTGTGACGACACGGCTCGTCGAACGTACGGGAAGCGAGTTCGACCCCGAACAGGCTATCCAGGCCGCGGAGCTCGAGGATGGTTCCCAGGTCCAGATTCTGCTGCCTCCGGTTGCGCCCGAGGGCCCGCTGGTGACCGTGCAGCGCGTCGCGACCCAGGCGCCCACGCTCTCGCAACTGACGGAGAACGGAACGCTCTCGCAGGACATGCACGCGCTGCTTGCTTCCGCCGTATCGGAGCGCAAGTCGATCCTGGTCAGCGGCGGACCGGGTTCCGGCGTGAGCACGCTGCTGGCAGCGCTCGGGGGCGGTGCTGCCGGTACGGAGCGGGTAGTCGCCTTGGAGGCACGCCCAAGCTCCTGTGCGGCTCCGGAAGGGATCATCCGGTTGCGCCGGGATGCGACGCAGTACGGGCTGGAAGCGCTCTTTGCCGCTGCTGCGCGCCTGCGTGCCGATCGCCTGATCATGGACGATATCGGGGTCCATGACGCCGGCTCGGCGCTATTGGCCGCCACCCAGACCCCGGGGAGTCTGTTGGGCGTCCATGCGGGCTCGGTTTCGGCCGCGTTGGCGGCCCTCGATATCTTTGTCCAGAACAGCCTGGGTGGGTCCCGGGCGGCCGCGGCATCGCTAATCGCCCAGGCGATTCGGTACGCGATCCAGGTCGAGCGGCAGGGACCTCCCGGCCAACGGGTCCACCGCATAGTGAGCATTTCGCGGATCGACGGCGTGGACGAGGACGTCGTCGTGGCGCAGCCGCTGTTCAGCTACGACAACGGGTTTCGGAGGCTGAGCATCCCCCCTCCCATGGGGTAGTGTTTCTAGTGCTAGTTACCTAGTGCTTGACGTCGCCGCGGGCGAAGATGCTTGCTACAAAGGACAGCACGTCGTTCGCTGAGGCCTCGTTGTACCCGTAGTGCTTGATCAGCCGGCTCTTGATCACGTCGATCTTGTCTTGCGTTTCCTTGTCGATGACATTCGAGACTAAGCTGCTCAGCTTGATGGAATCCTTTTGATCCTCGAATAGTTTCATCTCCAACGCGCGCCGGAGGCGATCGTTCGTGTCGTAGGTGAATTTCTTCCCCTCGATCGCCAGTGCGCCGATGTAGTTCATGATCTCGCGGCGAAAGTCATCCTTGCGGTTTTCCGGAATGTCGATTTTCTCCTCGATCGAACGCATCAGCCGCTCGTCGGGGGATTCGTCGCGGCCCGTATATCGATTCTTCACTTTTTCCTTGAGCGTATAGGCGCGTACGTTGTCGATGTAGTTGGCCGCCAGGCGAGCGATGGCCCCCTCGTCCGCGCTGATAGCGCGCTGAACTTCGTTCTTCACTATCTCCTCGTACTCGCTTTTGACCACGCCGATCAGCTCGGTGAAGTTCTTGCTTTGCTCTTCGGAGGCGAGCAGCGAGTGATGCTTCAGCCCTTTCTCTAGTTCGTTGAGCACCATGAAGGGGTTGATATAGCCCTCGACCCCCTCGCGCACCAAGGCGTTCGAGATCTTGTCTTGCACGTAGCGAGGCGAGATTCCGTCGAGTCCCTCGCGTTTGGCCTCCTTGCGCAGCTCCTTGACGTTATCCTGGGTGAATCCGGGCAACACCTTGCCGTCGTACAGTTTCAGCTTCTGCAACAACGACGTTTGGTGCTTCTTGGGCTCCTCAAGCCGCGTCAACACAGCCCACATGGCCGCGACGTCAAGGGTGTGGGGCGCCACGTGCTTGCCTCGCAGACGACCCTGAGAGAAATCCTTCTCGTAGATCTTGATCTCTTCGCTCACCCTGGTGATGTAGGGGATGTCAATCTTGATCGTGCGATCGCGCAGCGCCTCCATGAACTCGTTGTTGAGGAGCTTCTTGTATTCCGCCTCGTTGGTGTGGCCGATGATGACCTCATCAATATCTGTTTGGGCGAATTTCTTGGGCTTGATCTTGTGTTCTTGAGTCGCACCCAACAGATCGTACAGAAAGGCTACGTCCAGCTTGAGAATCTCTACGAACTCCACGATGCCGCGGTTGGCGATGTTGAGCTCGCCGTCGAAGTTGAAGGCGCGGGGGTCCGAGTCGGAGCCGAACTCCGCGATCTTTCGATAGTTGATGTCCCCGGTGAGCTCGGTCGAGTCTTGGTTCTTTTCGTCCTTGGGCTGAAAGGTCCCGATTCCCACCCGGTCTTTTTCGCTCAGGATCAGGCGCTGGACTCGGACGTGGTTGCGTGTGACGGCAGCCCAGTCACCCCGGTGCTTTTGCATCAGGCCACGGAAGACGAAGCGACAGGCCGGGTCGAGGTCCCCTTCCACAACGACACGGAAACGGTCGCTGCCGAGCTTGAGCTCATCGATCGCACGGACTCGCCATTCCGGCGGTATCAGTCGTAGCGGTTCCTCGTGCATGGGGCATGCAAACCGGCCGTTGTGTACGTCGTTGCTGCCGACCAGCCCTGTATCTTCGAGATTGACCCAGCGAAACGTATACAGCGCTCCGGGCATGGTGCGTGAGTACGCTTCCAGGCCCTTCTTGAGCAAGCGAGCGATGGTGCTCTTCGAAGAGCCCACGGGACCATGCAGAAGAATGATGCGTTTTTCCGGACCGTAGCCCTGAGCCGCTGCCTGCAGCACGTGAACGAGACGCATCAGAGGGATGTCGAGCCCATGAATCGCGTCTTTGCCACGCTCGAGCGGATCCGTGAAGAAGGGGTAGCGCACCAGCCGCTTCTTGTTGTCGATGTACTCTTCCTCGCCGTAGCTGACGATCATATCGTACAGGCGCTGAAAGGCGTTGCGAGTGACCTCGGGGCGCTCACGCACGATGCTCAGGTAGTCCTCGAACGAGCCTTCCCAGTGTAGATTCTCGTATTCCTTGAAATCCTGCAGTGCCGCAATGCGCGACACCATGTCCTGCGCGGATTCATACATTTTGTCTACGACCCCTTCAGTTTTGCGGCATCCATTGCCTTCCAAGGCTAGCACCAAAGGTGGCAGCTGTAACGCGGAGGTAGCCCTTCACGAGGGTTCTTCGCTTGAAGCAGTTGTCTTGCGCGCCGCCTGAATCTGGAGGGGTTGATGTGGCAGGAGGGCGTAGGAGGGAGCAGGCGAGCTGACTCGTGCGGGATTGGCGGCCACGCTTGCCTTTCGGGGCTCAAGCGTTTCCGAAAACGTTGACGCGACGGCGGTTTGGCAGCATCCAAAGGGCTCGTGGTCCGTACACCGCAGGAAGCGCTGAGGCGCTGCGACACCGACTTGGCGCGACTCGCGAGCTCCATCGGGTTGTTGGCACGGCTGACACCCAAGAACGCCGTCGAGGAGCGGCAGAGGCTGTTGTGCGATCTGCGCTCGGGACGCAAGCCCGTGCCGAGCTGGCAGCTCGAGAGACGGGGCACACACGGTGCATTTCGGACACTGGATCGGGCGCGGCACGAGGCGAGAGCCCTTCCCGGCGCGCAGCTTTACCTGGACAAGCTGGACGAGCTCGAGCTCGAGCTCGCGTTGGTCGATGCCATCGGCGACGGGCGGCGCGTGCGTCGCCTAGCGGCGCGGCGGTTCGGAACCGGAGCCGAGCAGGTCAACACGGTCGCGGGGCCCATCTCGCTCGCCACGCTGGCACGCAGACTGCTCGACGAGGTTCCCGTTGCATCGCGGTCAAGCTCCTCGGGCGGAGCGAGGGCGGCCACGGTGTCCGTGGCGGCCGCGGTGCGGGAGTTGGCGCGCGTTGCCGGGCTGGCGGTACAAGTGCGCATGGAGCCGCGCCTGGCCGCTGGCGCAGCGACCGGCAACGGGGTCATCTACGTGGGCTCGCGGGCGTTTGAGCCCCGCGAGGCGCTGCGCATCGCCGTCCACGAGGTGTTTGGTCATCTGGTTGCCGCTGCCAACGGTCGGGCGCAGACCATGAGGTTGCTGGAGATCGGTACGGCGGGATCCTTCACCGACCAGGAAGGCGTTGCCTTGTGCTGCGAAGAGGCTGCCGGGCTGATCGACTCGCGGCGTCTGCGCACGCTGGCCGCGCGCGTGCTGGCCACCGATTGGATGCACGCCGGCGCCTGCTTCGGTGATACAGCCCAAAGGTTGCATCGTGAGGAGCACTTCCCCGCGACGGACGCGATCGTGATCAGCGAGCGCGTCTACCGCGGGGGGGGCGTGGCTCGCGACGCAGCGTACTTGCTGGGCTGGTTGCGCGTGCGAGATGCGCTGCGCAAGGGGCGAGCCAGCTTGGACGAGCTACGCGCCGGCAGAGTCAGCCTCGCAGCTATCCCCGCGCTTCGCGAGCTCGCGGATAGGGGCTGGGTGCGGCCCCCAGTCTACCGGCCGAACTTGGAGCGTAGCCTGCGCGCCACCCCTTGGGGCACCATACCCTGCACATCCCCCCCCAGCGAAGCGGCCTCTTTGACGAAGCTGGAGCTTACGTAGAAGTAGTCCGTGGCCATGATGAACACCGTTTCCAGCTCGGGGTACATGTGGCGGTTGACGTTGGCCATCTGCCATTCGTGCTCGAAGTCGGCGACCGCTCTGAGGCCTCGCAGGACCACACGCACTCCCTGCTCGCGCGCGTAGTCGACCAGCAACCCATCAAAGTCGTCGATACGCGTTCTCGGCTCGCTGCCCAGCTCTTCGCGCAGCATCGCGAGGCGCTCCTCCACGCTGAACAGAGGCGTCTTTTTTGGATTGCGCGCCACGGCCACCGTGATGCGCTTGAAGGCCACCAAGCCGCCACGAACGACACTGACATGACCGTTGGTCAGCGGGTCAAACGAGCCTGCGTAGATCGCTGTCGTCATCGCTTGGTTGCGCTGGCGCCCGGCGGACGAGCAAAAAGCACGCTGGTGTCTCCGTAGCGATACGAAGCCAGCGTAACAAAGTTCACCAGCTTCAGCGAACCACGGCGACTGTACTCTATCACTACGGTCGCCGAGCTGGCCAGCGTCTTGCCCGCGGCTAGCGCCTCGAGAAGCGCAGCGACGGACCCTTGCCGGGCGTACGGAGCGTCCACGAACACCAGATCGAAGGGGCGCTGGGCGACAGCGCCGATCCGCGCAGCGACGCGATCGGCCGGGCCGAGAAGATCAAGGGCCAGGAGCCGGATAAGCGTGGCGAGCCCGAGCTCATGTGCCGTCCTACGGATCAGCCGGCGCATGCGGGCGTCGAGCTCGACCAAGAGCGCAGCGCTGGCTCCGCGCGAGAGCGCTTCGAAGCTGAGCGCTCCGGTCCCCGCAAAGAGCTCCAGGACGTACGCATCCGCGAGCGCTCCGCGAGCGTCGAGCGCGGACGCCACGCCTTCCCTCGCGCGTTCGGTGGTAGGCCGCGCAGGGCTGCCCGAAGGCTGCCGAATGCGTCGGCCTCGCAGCTTGCCGCCAACGATCCGCATCCTCTACCCTGCCAGCCAACAATAGATGACTACATATATGACCAGGGCGGGCTCAGAACGCGATCGCCGCGTTCAGCATGGCGGTGTCGCGGCTCAAGCGAGGAACGAGACTCACGGCGCGCGAGCGGGAAGCCGCTGTGGCCCGAGCCTCCCGATCGCCTGTCACAAGCAAGTAGGCGCCCACCCCACCGCCAATGGCTGAAGCCGCTATCAGTATGTACTGCAGGGTTTCCAGCGTACTCGCTCTCGCGCACACATCCTGAACGTGCCTCAAGTCCGAGGGCGACACCCCGAAGCTCGTGCCGGCCTCGGCGGCGTCGCACACGTTCGCCGAGCGCATAGGCTGCGCGCCCGCAGCGCGACGGTAGTTGAGCAGACGCCGGTCGTCGTTGAGCTTCGCGATCCGCATCCAGGTGAACGCCGTCGCCCCCACGAGCGCGGCAGCCCCCGCAACGAGCGACATGCCGACCCACATCTTGGTGCGAGGCCATCCCATGGGCTGCCCGCTGGGCAGCTCCCTCAGGGTCAGCCTCACGGGTGTGTGTCTCTGCGCTGTCACGGTAACGGTCGTACGCATCGGCTCGTATCCCGGCGCAGTGACCTCTATCGAATGCGATCCGGGGCTGACCTCCTGCAGCAGCAAGCGGCCTCCCTGCATCTGGCCGGCTTCTTCACCATCCACGCTCACCAGCGCGGCCATCACGTTGGCTTCTACCAGCACGGCTCCGGTTGCCACTGGTGGCGGCGCCTCGGGCTCCGGCGGCGGTGTGGTCTCGACCGGTTTGCTTGCCCGTCTGCCCGTGAGGGTGTCCAGTGTCTGGCGCGCCAGGGTCCTCATGCTGGCATCGTCGTAGCGCTTCGCGTCGGCGACGATCTTCGCACTGGCATCGACGCCACCGCTGTCCTGGTCGAACAGATCCACATTGACCCGGATCCTCGAGTCGCTTCCTTCGCGCTCGACCGTGCCGTAGATCAACTTGTCGGCTCTGAGAGCAAGGGCGATGTCGGTCAAACAAGAGGGATCCGGGTCATCGCAGCCATAGGCCAGCGCCATCTGCGCCAGCGAGGGTGCCCGGGAGCTCACGCGCCAGCGTTGCTCGGTGCGCGCCCGGCGCCTCAGCGCCTTGCTCAGGGCGAGGGCGAACTCGTCGTCGCCCTCCAGCGACCGAAGTCCCAAGACCACCAGTCTTGGCTGAGCCTCAAGCACCGCGGGGAATAGCAGACTCATGGCGACAAGAGACCCCACGAGGGCCCGCCGCAGCTGGCGCGCGCCCGTCGGGAGGCAGGCAAGCAACCCTGTCATGGCCAGGGTTATACCGTGGGCGATCGCTGGTGCAACCAGCCCGGTCCTGTGCGATCTGCACAGGTCGGTGTGTGGCGGGTCCCTACCTGGACTCGGTGCCCAGTTGTGGCATGGTGCGCACTGGTGCGCTCGGGAGCAATCGGTGCGCTCCGGAGCGCACGATGCGGTGGCAAGACGAGCAAGGTGACGTGGTGCAAAGCAAGCCCAGTTCGCTGCATGTCGAGCCCGTCGCTTGTTTGAGGGACAACTACGCCTACCTCCTGCTGGGCGAGAAGGGGGATGCCGCCGTAGTCGATCCGTCGGAAGCCGAACCGGTAGAGCGCGCTTTGCAGCGGCACGGAGCCAAGCCAGGAGCGATCTGGCTGACCCACCACCACTGGGATCACGTGGGTGGCGTCGCTCGATTGCGGGCGCGTTACGGTGCAATCGATGTCGTGGGCAGCACCTACGATCTGGCTGCCGGTCGAATCGAACACCAGACGCGAGGCGTCGCCGAAGGTGACCGGCTCATGTTTTCAGGCCTGCCCGTGTCGTTGCTCGAGCTTCCGGGCCACACGCTGGGTGCATTGGCCTACTACGTGGACGGCTGCCTTTTCACGGGAGACACGCTGTTTCTGGCCGGCTGTGGCCGCCTGTTCGAAGGCACGCCCGAGCTCATGTACCGCTCCTTGCTCAAGGTGCGCAGCCTGCCCCCAGACACCCGTATCTACTGCGGTCACGAATACACCCTCGACAACCTGCGTTTTGCAGCGGTCGTCGAACCCGACAACGCCGCGATCACGCAGCGGATGAAGTGGGCCCAGGCCCGTCTGCGCGCCGGCGAAGCCACGGTCCCTGGGCGTCTGGCCGATGAGCTTGCCACCAACCCGTTTCTACGCTGCGAGTGTGCACCGGTGGTAGCGTCCGCTCGTCGCTTGGACGCCCGAGCCGAGGCTCCCAGCGACGTCCTCGGCGTCATCCGGCAGGCCAAGGACCGCTTTTAGATGCGCCAACCATTGCACTGCGCGCCGAGCCGTCCGGACTGCTCTCGGCGGACCCGTTGACGTTCCATCGGGATGAGACTCACCGGAGGGGCAACGGTATCGTCGTTGCGGCAAAGCGGGCTGCCGAGCGTGTCCCGGGCATGGCTGGTGGCGCAGGCGAGCGGGCTGGTCAGTAGTGGCCAACGAGCCATCATCCGAGTCGACGTTCGCGGCCATCCGACGGGGCGCACGTCGCGGCATCGTGACCATGTCCGCCCGAACGGTCGTGATCCAGCTTGTCGTTCTTGCTGGTCGGATTCAGCTCGCCAGGCTGCTCGAGCCCTCGGATTTCGGTGTCTACGGCGTGGTCGTTTTCGCTTCGGGCCTGTTGCATCTGTTCGGCGATGCGGGCGTCGGAGCCGCCTTGATCCAGCAACGGGACGAGCCCTCGGACAGGGAGCTGGCGACCGTGTTCACGTTTCACCTGCTGGCGGGTTTGGCCATGGTGGGGCTGGCGTGGCTGGCTGCCGATACCCTGCTGCTCGTGTGGCGTGGGCTGCCCGCTTCCACCCCTTGGTTGCTGCGAGCAGTGGCGTTCAGCGGGCTGCTGAGCGCGCTGCGGGTCGTCGCCAGCATACGTCTCGAGCGCGAGCTGCACTTCGGGCGTTTGGCGCTGATCGACGTGGTTGCCACGCTTTCCTTTTACATCACGGCTGTGTCCCTGGCTCTTGGCGGCTTGGGATCCTGGTCGCTTGGGGTCGCACTGGTAGCGCAAACCGGTACGGGCTCGCTGCTTGCCATGATGCTGTCGCCCTGGCGCATACGGCTCAAAGCCGACTGGGGCACGCTGGTGCCGCTGCTTCGGTTCGGACTCAACTACCAGCTCAAGAACCTGGCTGGGTTCGTCAACGGTGCGATCACGCCGCTGTACGCAGGCGCAAAGCTCGGCATCCACAACTTCGGGCTCATTCAGTGGGGCCATCACACGGCCTGGTTCCCACTGCGGCTCGTAGAAGTCGTCGTTCGCGTGTCCTTCCCGGTGTTCAGCCGCCTCCAGAGCGATCCGAAGCAACTGACACGAGCACTCGGTCGCGGGATCCAAGTGTGCGCATTGGGCGTGTTTTTCTTCGGGGCTTTGCTGTTCGGATTGGGCGCGGATCTCGTGCAGATTGTCTTCACCGCGAAGTGGCTGCCTGCAGTGCCCATCCTGCACGTGTACTCGGCGGCCTTCGCGATCGCGTTTCTGTCGCCTCTGCTAGCGGCCGCGCTTGACGCCATGGGCAGGCCGCATGTCTTTGCCAGGCTTTCGCTGGGTTGGACCGCGCTCAACTGGATCGTCGTGCCGATTTCGACGCACATCGCCGGACTCATGGGGTTCGTCTACGGCAACATCGTGCACACGGTGGTGGGCAACCTCATCGCGGTGATCGTGGTACGTCGCTATCTGCCCGGTCTCGACGTTCCCCGGCGCCAGCTGGCTCCGGTGCTGGCATCCATAGCGACCGCTGCCGCGGGCTACTATGTACTGCGGCCTTGGGTATCCGGAGTCGCAACACTGGTGGCAACGATCGCAGCCATGCTGGTCGTTTTCACGGTCGTAATCGCTTTGGTGGATCGGCGCGGCACACTGGAAGCCGTGACGTGGCTGCAGCAGCGACGCGGTCCCGGGTCTGGCGGCAAGGAGACGTCGGCCGCCGAAGGAGGCCGGTGACCCCTGCCGGCGACGCGCGCCCGCGGGCTGGGAGCGCGCGCGGCAAAAAGAACGACCAAACGCGCCCCGGAGCCTGCTCGGGCGTTTCTGTTGTGATCGTCAACTGGAACGGCCGCGAGGATCTGGTCGAGTGCCTTCGTTCACTAAGGGCTCAAACCGACCCTGATTTCGAAGTCATCGTCGTGGATAACGGCTCGCACGACGGCTCCGCCAAGGCTGCACTTGAAGAGTTTCCCGACGTCATGTTGATCGAAACAGGTAGCAACCTCGGTTTCGCCGAAGGCTGCAACCGCGGCATCGAAGCCGCAACGCAGCCGTGGCTTCTCACGCTCAACAACGACACGGTGGCTGATCCGAACCTCCTCGCCGTTTTGCGCGAGCGAATCCGCTGCACGAGCCCCTTGACGGGTATGATCCAGGTCCAAATGGTGTTCAAGGATCGTCCGGCGCTCCTGAACTCCACCGGGATCGTGCTGTTTGACAACGGGCTCGCACGCGACAGGGACGTTGGGCTGCATGTTGCGGAATGCGAACACGAAGCGGAGGTCTTCTGCCCGACGGCGGGGGCAGCACTGTACCGACGCTCGATGCTGGAGCAGACTCGACTGCCCGCAGGATTCTTCGACCGCGACTATTTCATGTACTTCGAGGATGTGGACCTTGGCTGGCGCTGTCGTATTGCGGGCTGGCACGCCACCTACGCGCCGGAGGCGCGTGTGCGACACGGCTTTCAAACGAGCTCGCAGCGCCACGGCCCGAGCTTCCTGCGAATTCAGACACGCACCAACCGCCTGCGCTCCTTGATCAAGAACGCGTCCAAGCGTTTCCTGCTCCGCAGCCTGTCGCGTACGTTGTGGGATGTGGCGAGCTTGTTCTGGCTCGAGGGCCCCAAGGCCGTGCCGCGCCTGGCGCGAGCGATCGGGCAATCGGTGCGCGCACGTGCGCACGTGACCCGGCTGCAACAGACCGGCCGCCGGGCCGTCGAGCGGCAGTGGGCGATCCGCAGAAGGTAGCTCAAGCAGGTGGACGTCCGTTGCCGGCCGGGCCGTCGAGCGGCTGCAGCTCCGAGAAGAAGCGGACGATTTCGTCTCGGCGTGCGAGCGCATCCTTGCGCCCGAGCTCGATGAGCCGTTTGGCGAATTCGCCGTCGAACAAGATGAACGACAGCAGGTCGGACTCCCAGACGCTACCTAGCGCTGCCGCATGCGCCAACAGCCACGACGAGAAGCGGTCGGTCAGGATCTGTGTTTCGACCTCGCAAGCGAGGTGGCCGATGTCTTCCGAGGGATGAAAGACGAGCGTGTCAAGGCGCCGGTAGGTCAGGCCCCGGTGGCCGCGCACTACGTGCTGAACCTCCTCGAGCTTGTCGGCGCCCACGGTTTCCTCCAGGGTCTCGAGCAGGATGTTGAAGCGTTCGAGCACGTGCAGATCGTAGTTGATGGGGTCGAGCAGCAGGGCGTTCAGGACCTTGCCGATCAGGAACAGCGGACTGGGGAAGGCGCGCTCTGCATCCTCGGGTCTTGCGCCCGGACGGGTGGGCGACAGCAGCGACACCACGACCAGCCGCTCTGCTCCCGCCCGGATGGCCGGAGCGAGCGGCGTATTGAAGCGAATACCCCCGTCGCAGTAGAAGTCCTCGCCGATGCGTCGAGCAGGGAAGAACACGGGAATCGCCGCAGACGCCAGGATGTGATCGGGACCGATCGCTCCCTTGCGGGTTTCACGGCGAGGATCGCGGGACGCCGGCAGGTGGGCGTTAGGAGCCAGCTCGGCGAAGATCGTGGTCCTGCCCGAGCCGACCTGCAGCGCCGCACAGATGAGGGCTCGAACCACGCCGCGCCCGATGTTGTGGTGCAACCGATCCCAGGGCACCCTGGAGCGCGCCAGCTCGTCAAGCGCCCGCGGATCGAGCAACGAGCGCCCGAGCCGACGCGCCCGCGCACTGTTCGGATTCGCGATCGTGAGCTTGGACCAGTCCCGCTTCCAGCCCAACAGACCTCGCAGGTCGATCTTCAGATGCTTGCCGAGCTCGAGGGACTGCCAGCTCTCGATCATCCCCGAGACTGCCATGTCGGGCAAATGCGCGTGCGCCGCCAGATAGGCTGCGTTCAGCGCGCCCACGGAGGTGCCGCAGAAGATGTCGAAGGGACATCGAGCTTGCTTGCGGTCCTTGAGGGCTTCCACGATTCCTGCGACGAGCCCGGCCTCGTAGGCGCCCCGCGCGCCGCCGCCGGACAGCACCAGTGCGGTGCGCGCTCGCGTTGGGGCCGGCGGGATGGATTCGCTGGCTTGCATCACGAACGCGCCTTGGGCCGTGTTCTGGCGGCCGTGAAGTCTACATCTTGGCGGACTGCGTACTGGCCCTGAAGTCGAATCAACTCGCCGTAGCGGGCGGGCATGCGGTTTGCCAAGCCGAGCAGCACCCGGCCGGCAGCCTCGGCGTCTCCCGCGGCTCGATGAGCCTGCTCGAGCGTGATCCCCATGCGTTCGCACACCTCGGTCAGCCGATTACCCGCTTGATCCCGCTCGAGCTCGCGCACCCAGACCAGGGGATCGATCCAAACGACGTCGCTCCTTAGCGCAGGCGGGGGCTGCGCGAGCGCGAACCCCGCGCGCCGGCACTCGGCCTGCAAGAACTTCCGGTCGAACGCGGCGTTGTAGGCCACAGGCACACGACCTTCGAGCAGCGGCACGAGCTCGGCCAACACGTGCCCGAAGGGCGGCGCTTGGGTCAGTTCGTCGTCACCGATCTGGTGCACCTTGCGTGCTTCCTCCGAGACCGGAACGCCGGGATTGACCAGCCACTGCCGTAGCCGGCTCAGTGTCCCGTGATCAAAGCACGCGGCACCCACTTCGATGACGCGGTCCGACTCGGGCTGCAATCCGGTCGTCTCGAAATCGATAGCCACGAGCGGCGCGTCACTCCAGCGGCTCGAAGGATCCAGCTCGGACACCAACCCGTCGACGTGGGCGACGCTGGTTGCGATCCGGTCGGCGATCCCCGGGTAGTGCCGCCCCGTAGGAAAACAGCCGCAGACGCGATCGAGTGCGCCTCGCACTACCTGGACCACGGGGTCGGTGGCTGAGGCAGCTCGTCGTAGCCGGCACCGGGCATCTACCGGAGCAGAGCATATATTTGGTGGGTGGCGCAATACCGCGGACGCCTGGCGCCTTCACCCACGGGGCCGATTCACTTTGGCACTGCACGGACGGCGCTGATCGCGTGGCTTCGTGCCCGCTCCCAGGGCGGCCAGCTGCTGCTGCGCGCCGAGGACCTCGACGCGGCTCGCGCCAAATCGGGGGCGCTCGATGCCATGCTCTCCGATCTGCGCTGGCTCGGGATCGACTGGGACCAGGGTCCAGATTCCCGCGGCCCGGGCGGTTAGCGATGCGAGCGGCGGAATCCTACCTTTTCGTGGGCTCGTACCGACCGCGTGTTTCGAGCCGCGACTTCCGTGAGCACGAAGTCGTGGCGCGAGCCGTAGGGCTCGTGCGTCGTTGCATATATGCCGGCCAGAACACCGCGGCCACGAAACGGCTTGGCGATACATACTTGCCCCATGACGAAGTAGCGGTAGGAGGGGGTCAAGCTACAGGATCGAGGGCGCGGCGCACGGCACGAGCCAGAGCGTCGGCGCTTAGCGGCTTCGCCAACAGCGTGAAGTCGCTCGGCTCGAGGAGCTTGCGCGACTCGTCATCGACGTAGCCGGAGATGAGCAGCACGGGGAGCTTGGGATTGCGCTTTCGCAACAGCTTTGCCAGGGCCACGCCATTGCCGTCGGGCAACCGCACATCCGAGAGCAGCAGCTCGAACGTTTCGGTCTCCACGGCAGCCCGTGCCTGCTGCAGGCTCTGGGTGGCCACCACGCTGTAGCCGTGAGCCTCCAGCATGCGGACGGTCACGCTTCTCACGGAAGCGTCGTCTTCGACGACCAGAATGCGCTCCGTTCCGCCCATGGTAACGTGTGTCCTTGTGCCTTGAACATGGGCCGGTGGAGCCTCGACCGCAGGCAGGTGGATGAAAAACGTCGAGCCCTCGCCGACTTTGGTCCGGGCCCGCATGGTCCCTCCAGCTTCCGCCACGATACCGTGGCTGGTGGCCAGCCCCAGGCCGGTCCCTGCTCCGGAGGGACGCGTGGTGAAAAACGGCTCGAAGATGCGCGGCAGGACCTCCGGGGCGATGCCTTCCCCTGTGTCGCTGACCTCCACCACGGCTGTGCGCTGGGCTTGGATCTCGGGCAGCTCGCCGTTGCAGTTGGTACCGGGCCGGACGCGGATGCACAAGCGGCCGCCTCGCGGCATCGCCGCCCGTGCGTTGACCGTCAGGTTGAGCAGGACCAGCTGAAACAGGCTCTTGTCGAGCTCCACGAGGCCACAGCCGGGCTCGATGTCGATTTGGAGCTCCACACGCTCGCCGGCTGCACGCTGCAGCATGCTGCGCGTGTTCAGGACGAGCCGCGGCAAGCTCAGGACTTTGGGTGCGGCAACGTGCTTGCGACCGAATGCCAACAGCGACCGCGTCAAATCGGTAGCGCGCTCGCATGCGGCCTGGATGTCGCTCAAGTACTCCAGCGCTTCGGGACGATCGTTGACTTCCTTGCGCATCAGCGCAAGCGAGCCGGTGATGACGAAAACGATGTTGTTGAAGTCGTGAGCCACCCCGCCCGCCATGCGCGCTAGAGCCTCGAGGCGCTGCGCGTGCTGCAGCCGCTGCTCGAGTTCTTTGCGTTCGGTGATGTCCTGGACCCCTCCCACGATCTGTACCAGGACTCCGCCCTTCAACACCGGTCGCACGTGATCCCGTAGCCAACGGATGCCTCCGTCGGCGGTGTGAATCCGGTACTCGCTGACGAACGGTATGCCCTTCTTGAGCTCGCCAAACAGCTCGTCGTAGTCGCCGCGGTCGTCGGGGTGCATGATGTGGAACCATCCGCCCCTATCCGCGATCTGCTGCGGCGTGTATCCGGTCACGCGCGAGAACGAGCCGGCGACGATGGTGGGAGCTAGAGGCGCGCCCGTCACGTCGGCGACGTAGACGTAATCGGAAGCCAACTCCGAAAAGAGACGCAGCTCGTCCTCTCGCGCACGCAGCGCCGCCTCTGCCTCCTTGTGCTCGGTGATGTCGATGGCCGCACCTCCCAGTCGCACAGGTGCACCCCGCGCATCCAGCTCCAGGCGACCGCCGCCACGTATCCAACGCACAGCACCGTCGGGACGCACTACTCGGTGTTCCATGACATAGTGTGGCTCGCGCTGCGCGAGCGCTTGTCGCATGCGCTGCGCGAGCGCCTGGCGGTCGCCGGGATGTACGAGCTCTTGGAACTCCGACAGGGTTCGCGGGTACCGGTCTTCGCTCAGACCGAAGATTCGGCCCAGCTCGGAAGACCAAAGCAGCTCGTCTCGCGCAATCTGCCAGGTCCAGACCCCGACCTGTGCACCCTGGAGCACCCACTCGAGGTCGGCTCGCGAAAGACCCTGGCCCCGCTCCGCCACATCGTCCTCCTCGTTCATCGGCCCGCGGTTAGGACCCGCCACACAATAACCTGTGCAGATCCCACAGGACCGGACGACGCCGGCAAGACGCGACGACGAGGGATACTGCGGGTATTTCGAGGAGGAGCAACACGGCCAGCGGCGTTTTGGGGCCTGCGAGGTGGGCAGGTTATTGTGTGGCGGGTCCTTAGCAGACAGAGCCCGTCTTGGATAGTCGGCGAGGCGCTGGGGAACCCGATTCCTGGCGCAGGCCCGGTGGCGACTACTCGAGCGCGAAATCGTAGCGCAGTCGCGCAAAAACGCGGTCGTGTGCGCGCAGGCCGGCGAGGAAGCCGAATCGGTCGCCCGGTTGGTAGCTGATCGCGCCGACTGCGATTTTCAATCCATCGCGTAGCGCGTAGGTGACCTCGGCTCGACCAAGCCAACCGTAGCCTGCTGTCCAACCGAAGCCGCTGACGGCGCACACCAGCTGCAGATCTTGCCGCAGCGTACTATGCGTGGCGCGCAGCGCCCACACGGGTTGTCGCACGGGAAAGACCAGCCCCTCGACCTCGTGGCCGAGCCAGCGCTTGGCGAGCTCGAGGCTTAGCTGCGTGTCGGTTATGCCCGAATAGGTCACGGCCCACAGGTGACCGACCTCGGTGGTCTTTGCGATGGCGAAGCTTGGCAGCGGGCCGCCTGCCGGGCCGGCAACGTTGTAGCGTCGTCCCAGCGCCGCATACGCCTCCCACTTGAAGACCAGATCGCGAAACGGCAGCGCACCGGAATAGCCGAGCAGCGTGTAGCGCGGGTGCGTGAGCTCGACAACCAACCTATGGCGTGACGCGCCAGGATCGGGAATCGTGCCGAGATCGGCTCGCGTGATCGACACGATGCGAAACCGGTCGAGCAGCACCTGCTGGTCCAGCACCGACGCCAGGTACAGCCCCGCATCCAGGCACGGCCCTTCGTAAGTCCAACGCAGCAGCCATTGCTGCGTGTCCAACCCGAATCGCCCGGGTCTGTCTTCAAAGGCCATTTCGAGCTCGCCGGGCAGCAACGCCGCCGCCATGGGGCTCATGGCGAGCAGCGCCGGCAGCGAGCTGAAGGGACCTCGGGGCGGGGTACGGTAGCCGAAAAACGCTTCGTGGACGACCATGAGCTCGGCGCGTTGAAACCCCGCGAACACTGCTGCGCGCGTGGCCAGCACCGGCAGCCGCGAGTCGTCCAAGTCCGCCAGCCCGGGCTCGCGCAGGTCACGTGGATTGACCACGTCCACCAGGCTCACCGCCTCCCCTTGACCCCAGGCCACGATCTGGCGCCCGATGCTCAGCCGCAACGGCCCCACATCCTTGGAGACATAGGTCTCGCCCAGGTACACCAGGGACCGGTAGGCGTCGAGCGTAGGCTGATCGTAGCGCCCTCGCTTCACCCAGTAGGCCACGTCGTACTCCGCATGCAGCGATGCAACCGCCCGGATCGTCCGGCCGCTGTAGCGTGTTTCGAGATCGAGGCTTTGCCGGCCCTTGGCAAAGGGATTGCGGTTGCCTCCCGGAAGCGATGGGCCCGATGCCTCGGTTAGTCGTTCCATCCACACGCCCCACTGACTCCGGGCGAAACCCGTGGTGTACCAGCCGCCGCCTGCGGTCGTCGCCGTGGACAGGGCCGGTTCGGTCGAAGTCTGTTCCGCTTCCGGTGCCGCAAAACCGAGCTCGTCGCTCGCGTCGCCCCAGCCATCCTCCTCCGCCTCCCGAGAATCGTGTGCTGCGGGAGGTTTCGGTTGGGCACGCAGGAGCGCATGCGGGATGAGCCCGCCGAACAACGCGAGCGCGCCGAAAGCGAGGCTACCGGATGCGGCGCACGCGTCGCCTCGACGGATCGGGCTCGAAGTGGGTGACCAGTGCGGGATGGCGGCCATGGGTGGGGTAACGCTCTGGGGCGCTCGCCCCGTATCGTGTGCACCGCACCCTTGTTGCCATCCCCCTTGGCAATGGTCAACAAGCCGCTACCCAGTCTTCCCGTCGTTGCCGCGGTGGTGGCTTGACGTCCAAGCGATGAGCGTCGACGATCGTGCGATGGACAGCCGTCAATGACCGAAGCGACTGCACTGGACGAGCTGCTGGCTCCGCTCGATGCCGAAAGCCTGGTCGTGGCTTTGACCGGCGCGGGTGTCTCGGCCGAAAGCGGTATTCCCACGTTTCGAGGTGCCGATGGATACTGGCGTGTCGGTTCCCGCAACTACCATCCCCAAGAGCTCGCTACCTACAGGGCCTTTTCGCAGATGCCCTGGGAGGTCTGGGCTTGGTATCTTTACCGGCGCTCCGTATGCCTGGCGGCACGTCCGAATCCCGCGCACTTGGCCCTCGCCAAGCTGGAAGCCGCGCGGCGACGCTTCTTCTTGGTCACCCAGAACGTCGACGGTCTGCACCTGAGAGCCGGCAACAGCCTGGAGCGGACCTACCAGATCCACGGCAACATCGACTTCATGCGCTGCGCAGATGGCTGCTGCTCCGATCTGTTCGAAGTGCCGGAGCAGATCGATCGGAGCTGGGAGAAGGGACGCGCCTTGACCACCGCGGAGCAGAAGCTGCTGCTGTGTCCCCGTTGCCAGGGGCAGGCCCGACCCCACGTTCTGTGGTTCGATGAGACCTACGACGAGCCGCTGTTCCGCTACGAGAGCTCCATGGCAGCCGCGAGCGCCGCCGAGCTGCTGGTCGTGCTGGGCACGACGGGTGAAACCACATTGCCTTTTCTGCTGACGTCGCACGTCGCGAGACGCGGCGTGCCGTTGTTGGCGGTGAACCTCGAGCCCAATCAGCTTACCGACCTGGTGTCCGCGAGTCCCAGGGGACTCTTCATCGAGGGCCGAGCCGGCGATTGGCTCCCGCGCATCGCCGGCGCAGTGGCGTCGAGGCAGCGCAGGTACTAGCCTAAACAGGTTACGCTGCGCACGCTCTTGTGGCGCAGCGAGGCTCCGTGTGATGTCCCCGCCCGTCCGCCCGCAAGCCGGCGCTCGATCGCCGGCTCCTCGATCGTCGACTCCTCGATCGCCGACCAAAGGATCCGCCGCAGTGTTGTTGGTGGACGACGACAACCTGTTGCGCCTGACGGTGCGTCCCCGCTTGGAGAGCCTGGGTTACTCCATTGTCGAAGCTCGGACCGGCGACGAAGCACGCGCGGCCTTTCGGGAGCGTTTGGACGCGGTCCTGCTCGATTACCGGCTGCCGGACGCCGACGGCATCAGTCTGCTCCGGGAGCTGAAGGCCACACAGCCGGATACGCCGGTCGTGCTGCTGACGGGTCACTCCACGGTCGAGATGGCTGTCGACGCAATGAAACGAGGGGCGTTCGACTACGTGACCAAGCCCTGCGACGCCGACAAGATCGCCATGATCGTCGAACGCGCCTTGGATGCGACGCGCCTGGCTCGTGAGGTCAGAGGTATCGTAGCCGGCGGTGGCCAGGCACCCGTGTTCGAAGACATGGTGGGCGAATCCGAGGCCCTGCGCGGCGTGAAGATCCTCCTGGATAAGATCGCTCACAGCCCGGCCTCGACCGTCTTGCTCACCGGAGAGAGCGGAACGGGCAAGGACGTCGCGGCGCGTTGCCTTCACTCACGTAGCGCGCGCTCGGCGCACCCGTTCATGAACATCACCTGCTCGGCCTTGCCCGAGACGTTGCTAGAGAGCGAGCTTTTTGGCCACGAAAGGGGTGCGTTTACGGACGCGAAGCAACAGAAGAAGGGACTGCTCGAGCAGGCGGACCGCGGCAGCGTGTTCCTTGACGAGATCGGAGAGATGTCCCTGGCGCTTCAGGCAAAACTGCTGCGGTTTTTGGAGGACAAGGCCTTCAGGCGCCTCGGTGGCATCGACGAGGTACGCCCGGACGTGCGCGTCGTTGCGGCCACCAACCGCGACCTACGTGAGGCAGTGCGCCTCGGCACCTTTCGCGAAGATCTCTACTACCGCCTCACCGTCCTGCACGTGCATCTCCCACCGCTACGCGAGCGCGACCACGACATCGAGTTGCTCGCCAAATGCTTCGTCGATCGCTTCAATCGTGAGTTCCACAAGCGGGTCAACGGCATTCGCCGTGACGCAATGACGCTGCTCGAGGGCTACGGCTGGCCCGGCAACGTGCGCGAGCTCAAGAACGCGATCGAGCGCGCCGTGCTGCTGACGGACCAGCAGGCGCTGGGCCCCCAGGATTTCAGCGCCTGCTTTCCCAACCCTTCCGACACGATGGCTTCGCAGCGTTTTCGCCTGCCGCCCGGTGGCGTCAACCTGCACCAGCTTGAACAGGACCTCGTGGTCCAGGCTCTGGCGCGCACCAAAGGCAACCAGACGCGTGCCGCCGCGCTTCTCGGCTTGAACCGCGACCAGATCCGCTATCGCATCGAGAAATTCGGCTTGCGGCCCGAGCTGCCCGAACGCGATCGCTGAACGGGCGCCGCCTGGTTCGGGTGGTCGGCCTCCCGACATGGGACGCCGCAGACCCTGGTGTCAGCCCGAGTAATGCCTGGAGCACACGATGCCCGCGCTGGTTTGAACGTTGCCGGTGCTTCTTGAAAAAACGCGGCTCTACATCGAAAATGAATGAGAGGCTGTGCGGTCTCCCCTGACCGGTGTCGCCGACAACTCGCTTGTACGGGCTCCACCATGCGAGTCAGGCCGCTGCGCACAACCAACGCTATTGGCACCCACTCGAGAATAATGGCTCCAAGGCTCTTCCTGATCGTGCTCTTGTCGAGCGCCCTGTGCACGCCCGTGATGGCACAGTCGGACCCACCGGCACAAAGCGGGCTCGACCTGCAGGCTCGCAGTCTCTTTCAAGCAGGACGAATCGCCTTCGAGGCCGGCCGTTTCGAGCAGGCGCTCGGTTACTTCCGGCAGGCCTACGAGCTGAGCCCGCGCCCGTTGCTGCTGTACAACATCGCCTCGAGCCTGGACCGCCTGCGTCGCGATGCCGAGGCCTTGGCAGCCTTCGAGCAGTACTTGCGGGAGCAGCCGGACGCGCCCAACCGCGCGGGTACCGAAGCACGCATCCGGGTTCTGCGGCAATCGCTGCAGGCGGCACAAGCTGCCCTTCCCCCTACGCCGGCAACGCCCGAAACGGGCGCGCAGCAGGCCCCGGCGCAACCTCTCACGGCCGATGCGACCGATGCGGCCGTTGCAGTCGATGCAGTCGATGCAAGGGGCGGCTCAGCTGTACGCGTGCCCGATCCCTCCACGCAACACGCGTTGCCAGCTACAGCCGCGCAGCCGGTGCAGCAAGCCGAGACACAGACCGCGCTCCCGATCGCTACGTCACACAAACCCGAGGCTGCGCGTCGCAAGTACCTTTGGACTTGGGTTGCTGCGGGCAGCACCGGCGTATTCGGGGGCGCGGCGCTGTTGTTCTGGTTGAAGGGCGGTTCCCAGTACGAACGACTGAACAAGACCTGCCTGCCCGCAGGCAGCTGCAACGACCAACAGCTCAAACACGAAGTCGACACCTCGGGCGTGCGGACAAGCGACGCGTTGACGAATGTGTCGCTCGGCCTCTCGGCACTGTCGATGGGAGCCACGGTGGCGCTGTTCGTGCTCGAGGGCCAGGCACACGAGAGCGAGCGGCCGGCCCTGCGCGCTCTAGCCTACCCGTGGGGTTTGCAGGTTGAAGGGAGCTTCTGATCCAGGTGAAGGCCCAACGTGTACCACAGCTTGATGCGGCCTGGCTGCTGGCGCTTTTCGTGCTGGCGGCAGGCTGCAGACACGACATCGACGCCTACTACGATGAACGACGTGGGCCTCATGCGGGCGACGCAGGGCCCGGTGATGCTGGCCCGGGAGGAGGCATGGTGGGTGCCGCGGGCGAAGGGGGAAGCGGCGCCGGCGGTGCAGGAACAGCGGGAGGCGCCGGCCAGGCGGGCGCCGCGGGCTCCGGTGCGACGGGTGGAGGCGCCGGCGCAGGGGGCAGTACGGGAGCCTCGGGGAGCGGAGGCATGGCGGGTGCAGCCGGCTCGAGCGGCGCCGGTGGCATGATCTCGTGCCCCCCCGGCACGGCCGACTGCGATGCAGACCCGGCCAGCCGATGCGAGACTCCCCTGAACACGCTCGAAAACTGCGGCGGCTGCAAGATCGTTTGCGAGCTCGCGCACGCCGGCGAATCCTGCGAGGCGGGCAGCTGCATGTTCACTGGCTGCGAGGCCGGATTCCACGACTGCGACATGGACGCCAGCAACGGCTGCGAAACGGACATCCATACAGCGAGCGACTGCGGGGGCTGCGGCACGCTGTGCGCGCTCGCGCATGCGAGCGCAGCCTGCGACGCGGGCGTCTGTGAGCTCGCGGCCTGCGACCCAGGCTGGGGCGACTGCGACGGCGAGCTCGCGAACGGTTGCGAGACCGAGCTCAACCGGCTGGCAAGCTGCGGGGGTTGCGGCGCCGCCTGTGACTACCCGAACGCCTCGGAAACCTGCGACACAGGCGTGTGCAGGCTCGGGGCCTGCGATGCCAAGTGGGGCGACTGCGACAACGATCCGACAAGCGGCTGCGAAACGCCTCTGACGACGCTCGAAAACTGCGGCGCCTGTGGCGTGGTCTGCGACATTCCCGGAGCCGGCGAGTCCTGCGCAACGGGAACCTGCGAGCCGTCGAGCTGCCAGGCCGGACTCGGCGACTGCGACGGCAATACGGGCAACGGCTGCGAAACCTCGCTCGCGACGCTCCAAAACTGCGGGGGCTGCGGCCTCGCGTGCGATCTGGCGAACGCGGGCGAGTCGTGTCCCGATGGCACCTGCAGCTTCGAAGCCTGCGATCCCGGGTTTGGCGATTGCGACGGCAACACGGGCAACGGCTGCGAAACCTCGCTCGCGACGCTCCAAAACTGCGGCGCCTGCGCAGTGGCGTGCGGTTTCCCCAACGCCGGCGCGTCGTGCGACAGCGGCAGCTGCAGCTTCGCAGGCTGCAACGCGGACTTCGGCGACTGCGACGGCAACACGGGCAACGGCTGCGAGACCTCGCTCACCACCACCTCGGATTGCGGCAGCTGCGGCGTGGGCTGTGCGTTTCCGAACGCTAGCGCAACCTGCTCCGGGGGTAGTTGCAGCTTCGGAGCCTGTGTCGGGGGGTTTGCAGACTGCGACGGCAGCAGCACCAACGGCTGTGAAATCGAACTCACAAGCGACGACGCCAACTGCGGCGGCTGCGGCGTCGCTTGCATCGGGCAGCAGGCTTGCGTGGGCGGAAGTTGCGTGTGTCAGCCAGACTGCCGCGGGGGCGCCGAGTGCGGCAACGACGGCTGCTCGGGCAGCTGCGGCAGCTGCGGCGCCCTGGAAACCTGTAACAGCATGCACCGCTGCGTCTGCCAGTACCAAACCTGCGGCTCGACCTGCTGCGGCGTGGGCGAGAGCTGCGTGGCGGGTCGTTGCCAGCCGCCGGCGCTCGACGTGCTGGACTTGACCGTAAGCCTGAGCCGCAACTT